>JBBRTP010000006.1:0-14116 GCA_038244255.1 Candidatus Saccharimonadia bacterium | reverse complement strand
TGCGACCTATCGTTTATTTCACTTACCAAGGTACTCGAGTCGGT
The DNA here is from genome assembly GCA_038244255.1 of Candidatus Saccharimonadia bacterium. Lineage (GTDB taxonomy): Bacteria > Patescibacteriota > Saccharimonadia > UBA4664 > UBA4664 > JBBRTP01. The sequence continues at coordinate 14,072 of JBBRTP010000006.1, read as the reverse complement.
TTTACTATTAATCAAACCGGGGGCGCCGATCGTCGCTATGGCCAAGCCGCAGTTTGAAGCGGGTAAGGAGATTGCCGATCGTTACCGCGGCGTCATCCCGATGGGTAATGAGCGCGACGCTATTCTTGCCGAACTACGTGGCTGGATTGCCGAGCGCTTCATAATCGAATCTGAAGCCGACTCAGGTCTCTCTGGTGCCGAAGGTAACGTCGAACACTACTATCTGCTTCGAGCAATTTAACTACTTGCGGCCGATTTCACCCAGGTGGGTATGGCTGAAGCCGGAAGTCTCTTTTAAGCCGTAGCCGAGTAATCGATCTACCCCGATATGGCTGAACCAAATAAGACTCAATTGTTGAACAAAAACGTTGTTCAACATCATACCCCAACAGATAAGAATGATTGGGATAATTAGACTATGGCCAACGTTGTACACGATCGCTCCGGCTCGATTATCGATCAAGTATCCGGCCATAAAGATGTCGATACTAAAGAGCAGCAGGGCATAGAGCCACCAACTGCCGTCGACGAGATGATAGCCGTAGATTGAGCCGAGTAACAAGACGCCAGCTTCGATCCGCTGGAAAGTGATGGGCTGCGAGCTAAACATTGAACCGAAACTCCACGACGTCACCGTCGGCCATGACGTAGTCCTTGCCTTCGAGGCGCACTTTGCCAGCGGCCTTGGCCCCGCTCATGGAGCCGGCGGTAATCAGATCGGCGTATGCTACGACCTCGGCTTTAATAAAACCCTTCTGGAAGTCAGTGTGGATCACGCCGGCAGCCTCGGGCGCTGTGGCGCCCTGGGGAATCGTCCAGGCGCGCGTCTCCTTGGGGCCGGCCGTCAGATAAGTCTGCAAGCCTAGCGTATCGAAACCGATCTTGGCCAATTGAGCGATGCCTGATTGCGTCTGTCCGAGCGAAGCGAGCAGTTCTTCGGCTTCGGCAGTGGGCAGGTCCATGAGCTCAGCTTCGATCTGAGCACAGAGGAAGACGGCCTCGGCCGGGGCTACTAGAGCGCTTAACTCGGCTCGCAAGGCGTCATCCCCAAGCTCGTCTTCGTCCAGATTGAACACATAAATAAACGGCTTGGCGGTCATCAGCTGGAGCTCCTGCAGAGTAACTAGATCTGCCTTGGAGCCAAAGAGCGTCTGGCCAGAGCCTAAGATTGTTTTGGCCTCGTCGACAGCCGTTAGTAGTACGCCCGCACCCATGGGGTCACGCCGGGCTTCGGCCTCGAGCTTACCGCGGCGGTTCTCGATGGTCTGTAAGTCGGCCAGGATGAGCTCGGTGTTGATGGTCTCAATATCATTCTTAGGGTCAACCTTTTCCTCGACGTGTAGCACGTTGGGGTCGTGAAACGCCCGCACCACCTGCACGATGGCATTGGACTCGCGGATGTTGGCGAGGAACTTATTACCCAGGCCCTCGCCCTCGCTCGCCCCACGCACGATTCCCGCGATATCCACGAACGTCACCGTGGCCGGCAGAATCTTCTCGCTCGAGTAGATCTTGGCGAGCTCGGCCAGCCGCACGTCGGGTAGGGGAACGATGCCAACGTTTGGTTCGATGGTGGCGAAAGGGTAATTCGCCGCCAAGACGTTTTTCTTGGTGAGCGCATTAAATAACGTCGATTTACCGACGTTTGGTAGGCCGACGATGCCGAGGGAGAGTGCCAAAGTAATTACGCTTCCTTATTCCGTACTTATATCTGATAACCATTCTAACTCAAGCCAAGAGTCGCACCAAGCGCCAACGGCCATCGTATATAGATGGCCGTTGTTTTTAGCCCCATGGTTGGCCGATGGGGGAGATATGGTATACAATCAGGCCAATGAAAGCATTAGCGTTTAAGAGTAAAGACGCTGCCCTTACCGATCCGGCGCGTGAGTCTAGGTGGCCATTGATTGCCGTGTTGGCGTCTGTCTTACTTACCATTGCAATACCTACAACCCTGCTCTGGCCGGCCGCTAAGCCGGCCCTTGCCACCGGTAATATTGGGCCTTGGAAGGCAGACTTTAATAACGCAGACGTCAACTTCGTTGTTTCGACAACTCCGGACGTTTCCATACCTACGACTCAGATCTTGCTCTATTTTTCTTCACCAGTTGCTACGACCGTAACTATTAGCTCGGCTGGGTTAGCCGATACTGGTAGTGATACTGATATTTACTCGGGAGGGGTAATCGCTCAGGCCACTAGCTATAATCTATACACTGGCATTGGATTTGGCACGCTACTTCCCGGAGGAGTATGGGCTAGTAATAGCACTGGGGCGTTGGCGATCTCGATAGCAGCAAACGCACTAACCTTTGATCCCAACACCAACAAATACATCGCAATGCTCCGCGTTTCACTTAATGTCGGTTCTTCCCAGAACGGTTTTAAGGTCTCGCTTCCTGCAGTGGTAGGCAACTATGTGGGTTACGATTCCAGCCTTCCTGCCACGAACTTTGGCCTCGATGAGGCATCTACGCCCACCGGAAAGCACTACACTCCTTACGACATTCAGTTTGGACCACGCTGCGGTGTCCCGGCCGTAGTCGGCGATCCTAAAGCCAAGCTTACTTGGTTCGATGCTGATAATGGTACTAGCGGCATTCAGACGTCACCGGTCTCGTTTAAACTACAGCAAACTAATCGCGTGACCAATGTTAAGTCGTTCGTAAAGTTCACGAGTATCGCCGGTAGTACTGATGGCACTACCTGGAACGGTACCGATACGGTTACCCCAGGGAGCATTTCTAATGAAGGGGGAGTTGCTACTTTTACCGCTCTACCGAATATGAAATACGATTGGCTATGGAGCTATGGATCCGGCGGAATTTTCGATAACAATACGATTCAGCTAGGTATCCCGTACGACAGTATTTACTACATTACCGGCTGCGCGCTCAAGCCGTATGTACTCGGTGTGAATGTTACGAACTCGGCCCCTTATTTGGAGCCGGGCAAGACCTATCCTGATCTAATTAACCCCGGTTTTTTTACAGCTATTACGAATCCAAATCCGTTCTCGGCGGATCCGTATACCATCACTATGTCCACCGTGGGCACTACTGCCCCGTTGGTGGGGTATTCGTTCCCATCTCAATCTGAACCGTATCTGGGGCCAAGTTCTAACGCGTCATGGGCGTTCCCGGTTGCCATCCAAGTAGCAGCTACTGCTAAGGAAGGCGATCAAGTGTGCTTTACGCCCACCATTAACCCGGGATCGTATAGCGCTGCCGGTGTCTTTGGCTCGGTGACCGGATTTCAGCGCTGTTGGGCGGTCCATGTAGAGCTCTTTCCAACACTCGTGGGTATGGCGTCGGACATTCATGCTGGTGGCGGAACGTGTGGTGGCGCTATACCCCCACTCCCGGTCAACAATATTATCGGCAATTCCAAAGCTAATTCGCTCGGGCAATACGTCGTCTCTGCGAGTGGTGCGGTGAATAATAACTTCGGTTCAAACAATGGTCCTCTCAGTAATTCTGCTTCGATAGGTACTTATACCAAGGTCTGCCGTCCCGATCTAGGAGCGGCATGGACGGAATTCTCTAGTGCGGTCCCAACTGGCTATACAGCGAAGCAGCTCGGCCCAGTTAAGATTGATCTATCTACACTAAATGCACAGAAGACTGTCTATTATCGACTGTCATCATCTGAACTCATTGGTGGCCCCGTTCGAGCTGGTGCAAATTTACCAGGAGCCACCGGCGAGAACCGCCTCACTATCGTGATAGAAGGCGACCTCACGATCTCGGGTGACATTAAGCTTAACGGTGGAAAATTTGCCGCTGATGCGCAGCCATCTCTGGGTATTATTGTAACTGGCAATATATACATAAAAGGTAATGTCACGCGGGTGGATGCCTTTCTGTTTGCGGGTGGTGAGATTGATACCTGCTCAGACCTTGTATACTCCTCGGGTAGTCCAATCTATACACCTGCTTGCGCCAATGAACTCAAGGTTAATGGCTTCCTTATGGCAAATACCCTCGGTTTTCATCGCCTAGGTGATCGCACCGGAAGGCAGTCCGGCCCAGTGCCGGCCGAGACTATCACCATGATTCCGCAGCTCTATCTAAACCCACCAATTCTGTTTGGCAATCTTGCCACCACTAACTTAACGCAAGATCAGGGCGAGTTACCGCCGGTGCAATAACGAGAGGAGACAACTGAGGTGAGACAGGGATGTGCTTTTACTTACATAATGGTTATGGTAGAGTCTGAGTAATGGGTCTATTTGTGAAAGAAAATGACTTCTTTGGATTAGATATCGGGTCGAGTGCTATCCGGCTCGTTCAGCTGCGCCGTGGAGGTACGCACCCCGCACTGGTGGCCTATGGTTCACTACCCGTGCCGGGCAACGTCTCCTCGAGTGACTCCAAGATGGACCAAGACAAGGTAGCCGAGCTCATAAAGCAGCTGGTGCACGAGAATCACGTGACGGCTAAGAACGTGGTGGTGGGGCTGCCATCGAACAAGGTCTTTGCGACCGTCATCTCCACTCCCAAGCTCGAAAACGCGCAGCTGGCCAAGGCCATTCGGTACCAGGCCGAGCAGTATATCCCTATGGCGATAGACCAAGTGAAGCTCGACTGGGCGGTGGTCGATCAGAGTAAAGACGGCAAGACGCTGGAAGTCCTCTTAGTAGCGGCTCCTAACTCGGTCGTGGATAAGTATGTCTACATCGTCGAGAAGGCGGGACTCGAACCACTGGCCCTAGAAGCCAACGCCATCGCTGCTGCACGTGGGCTCGTTCCGGCTGGCAATATCGCCGTAGTGCTGGTGGACCTTGGATCGCTTGATAGTGATATATCCATCGTCTGTAACAATTCGCCGCGCCTTATCCGCTCAGTGCCAGTGGGTGGCCAGACACTCGTCCGTGCTGTCGCGCAGAATCTGGGTCTCGATGATGTTCAGGCCAACCAGTTTACCTATAAATTCGGCCTGACCCAGAGCAAGCTGGAGGGCCAGGTGCTCAAGGCCATTAAGCCCACGCTCGATGGGCTCGTCTCGGAGATTGATAAATCGGTTAAGTTCTTTAATGGCCGCTATCCGGAGGTAAAGATCGAGAAGCTAGTCGTCACCGGAGCTGCCGCTGCCCTACCTGAGCTTGGCCCGTTCCTCGCTAACTCAACGGGCCTGCCGGTCGAGTTTGGTAACGCCTGGGTAAACACGTCGTACCCAGCTGGCTTGCAAGACAAGCTCATGGCGCTCTCCACGGAATACGCCGCAGCAGTAGGGCTCGCCGGCAGGGGGAATATCACATGAACGTGTTAATTAACCTCCTCCCTGATATTCGACAGGCCAAGCAGCGCGAGAAGACTCGCCGCCAGCTCTTTACCGGTGTCGCCTTGCTCATCTGGGGTGTCTGCGCGGTGATCGTGGTGGTACTTGTACTATCGACGGCGAGCCAGAAGCTCATCATAAATGACCTGACCACAAAGATCGCTGCCAAAACCGCGCAGCTACAGGGTACACCTAACCTATTGAGTGCCCTCAATACACAGCAACATCTTGCCTCACTCCCCGGGCTCTACTCACAACGCACCTACTTCACCCGTTTACTCGACGCCTATTCACAGCTAAGCCCAACCGATGTTCAGATAAACTCGCTGAGTGTCAGTGGTAGTAATCAACTTGTTACGGTGAGTGGTACGGCTAAGTCATACCAGAGTGTTACCAAGCTGGTGAGGTCGTTCGAAGGATACAACGTGACGGTAGGGAAGACCAAGAACGCTACCAACCAGCCTTACTTTACCAACGTACAGATAACGTCCATTAGTAGTGGTACTGGGCTCATACAGTTCACGGTAAGTGCTACCGCAGCTGCAGCCGTAACTGCTCCGCTACCAACCCCGGAGGTACCCCATGGCAACAATTAAGGCCGCCGAAAAACTCTCGAACGGTAACTTCTATATCGTGCTCTCGTTGATCACCTTGCTAATCCTAGGCGGTACGATTCTGGCAGGTAAGTCGCTCTTTGGCGCGGTCGTCTTGAACACCAAGGTGGTCAACGCCAAGAATCTAGCCAGCAGCCATTTGCAGACTAATCTCGATGCTGCTCCAAACCTGGTAGATGCTTATCTAAAGCTGGGTCCGCAGAGTGATCTTATAGATCATGCACTGCCTAGCACCGAAGACTATCCAGGACTCATCGCCATGCTCGAAAACATTGCGGCCAGTTCTGGAGTGAAGTTAAGTGCAATATCACGGAGTACGACGGCCGATAGCGGATTGTCGTCTAGCGTCAGACCAGCGAGTACTACGAGTGCCCCTGCGCCTCAGAAACTGGAGTTTAATATCTCAGTTAAGGGCAGTTATGCCAATGTGAACCTTAAGCTTCTCGCTGCTCTCGAGAGTGCCGCACGACCCATGCATGTCAATTCGGTTCAACTCTCGGGCACTGGCAGCGATATAAGTGCCACACTCGATGTCGCGACCTACTACCAGGCTAAGGCGACCTTGCCGATCACCAAGGAGACGATTAAGTAATGAAGAAGAAAGACATTATCTACATGGTCCTCGCTGCAGCGATCTTCCTGGTCGCTGGATACGTTGCCTATGCCAACCTGGTGCCTCAAGGCGCGGCGGCAAGTGCAGGGGTAAAGGTGGAAGTAGTCGGCAGCATCTCGGCTAACTTTGACCCGACGGCTCAGGCCAAGATTAGTGACCCTTCCCAGGTAAAGGATTATTCGGTGCGGATTGACCTCACTACCGGGCTCGGTAATCCTGCGCCGTTCGGTCAATAAGGGGTAGACTATGCTCTCAGTTGAGAGTCAACATCAGATAGAGAGCCTCATTCTATCGGGCAACCTCCTTACCAAGGAACAGCTTGAGGTTGCCAAGGTGGACGCGCTTAAGGAAGCTAAACCTCTCATCGCTTATATTGCTGAGAAGGCTCTAGTGGGCGAAGAGGACCTGACGCGAGTCTCGGCCGAGGCCAGTGGCGTGCCGTATGCCAACCTCACCCAGGTGATGGCACCAGAAGACGTCATCACTTTGCTACCGCGCGATGTGGCCGAAAGTTATATGGCGGTGCCGTTTGGGATGCAGCAGGGTAGACTGGCAGTTGGGATGCTCGACCCGACGAACATTCAGGCCGTCGACTTTTTAAGCCGCAAAGTCGGGCACACGGTAACCGTGTACATGGTGTCACGTGCCTCCATTGATCACATCATCTCTCAGTTTAGAAATAGCGTGGCTGCCGACCTGTCCGAGGCTATGGACGTCGATAAGGTAGACGACCATCCGGCGGTAGAGACCAAGAATCCCAAAGCCGTCCAGACGCTGGTACAGGATGCGCCCATTACCCGAGCGCTCAATGCGATTCTCGACTATGCTGCCCAATCGCGCGCCTCTGATATTCATATAGAGCCACGGGAGAAGGAGCTCAAGATTCGCTACCGTATCGACGGTATCCTGCAGGAGACTATGACATTACCAAAGTCGATTGAACCGGCCTTAATATCCCGAATAAAAATTTTATCCAATTTACGTATCGACGAGCATCGTATTCCTCAGGATGGGCAGTTCCAGATTAGTTCATCGGGACGAGAGATTGACCTCCGTATCGCCATCTCTCCGGTGGTCTGGGGTGAACAGGTAGTGATTCGTCTGCTCGATAAGACGGGCACCGTCCTTACAATTGAGGCGCTCGGCTTCCGGGGGCGGGCGGCGCGACTCATCGGTGAGGGAATTCATCGTCCGCATGGTATGACGCTCTCCACCGGCCCGACCGGCTCGGGCAAATCCACTACGCTCTACGCTATTGTGCAAGACCTCAAGGATGTCTCGATTAACATCGTGACGCTTGAAGACCCGGTGGAGTACAAGATGGACGGTATTAATCAGATACAGGTAAATGGCGATGTTGGTCTCACCTTTGCCTCGGGGCTTCGTAGTATCCTCCGGCAAGACCCAAACGTGGTGCTGGTAGGGGAGATTCGCGACAAAGAGACGGCAGACCTGGCCGTGCAGGCGGCGCTGACCGGCCACGTCGTTCTTAGCACTATCCACACCAACTCGGCCGCCGGTGTCCTACCCAGAATGCTCGATATGGGCATCGAGCCGTTTCTTATCGCCTCCACCATTAATACCGTGGTAGGCCAGCGTTTGGTACGTAAGCTCTGCGATAAGTGCCGTAAACCTGAGCAGAGCAACGCGGCCGAGACCAAGTCGGTGATAGCGACGCTTGGGGCAATTCTACCGAAGACCAAGGATGAGCTCGAGAAGGCTAAAACCGATCTTGGTTACGACGTAATCCCATTGGCCGGGTCCGAGTCGTATGAGCTCTTTCGCGCCGTGGGCTGTAACGCCTGCGTCAAGGGTTACAAGGGGCGTATCGGCATATATGAGGTCTTTGCCATGACCGAGGCTATGGAGAAGCTGCTACTGGCGCACTCCACCACCTCAGAGGTCCAACGCCAGGCACAATCCGATGGTATGGTAACGATGAAACAAGATGGCTACTTCAAGATGCTTAACGGCCTGACCACGCTCGAAGAAGTGGCTCGCGTGGCCGCGGACTTCTAGGGAGATTCGGGCTCGCACTACCGATCGGCAGATGGCGAACGGTGAGAGGGCAATCATAATCATGCAGTGTACAAATTGATCCCTCTTGTGCTTTAATGATCATAACTGTCGAGGTGATGCGTGGAAGCAACGAAAGCAAATTTGAAGATCGAAGTAATGCTCGAGGAGGTGATCCGGCTCGATGCGTCGGACCTTCACGTTCAATCTGGCCTGCCGCCGATGTTACGTATTGATGGCTCGCTCAAGGCCATCGATGATGCACCGGTATTGGATCCGGCTGATATTGAGAAGCTCATCTTTTCAATCCTTGATGACGACCAGAAAGAGATCCTGCTCAAAGATAAAGAGGTCGACTTCTCGTTTGCCTTTGGTAATTATGGCCGCTTCCGTGTCAATGCCTTCCACGAGCGCGGCAATCTGGCCGCCGCCCTTCGGCTCATTCCGTCGAAGATTCGCACGCTTGAAGACTTGCAGATGCCTAAGGTGCTCCAGGACTTCACCAAATTCCCGCGTGGTCTCGTGCTGGTTACTGGGCCGACCGGCTCAGGTAAGTCGACCACACTCGCCGCCATGGTGGATAAGATTAACACCGAGCGCGCCTCGCACATTCTCACCATCGAAGACCCAATCGAGTACGCTCACCACTCCAAGAAATCTATCGTCGTTCAGCGTGAGATTCACTACGACACCTATAGCTTCTCGGCTGCGCTACGCTCGAGCCTGCGCCAGGACCCCGACGTAGTACTCATTGGTGAGATGCGAGATCTCGAGACCATTGCCGCCGCCGTAACCATCGCGGAGACCGGCCACCTAGTGCTAGCCACGCTCCACACCAACAGTGCTGCCCAGTCCATCGACCGTATGATCGACGTCTTCCCCCCGCACCAGCAGCAGCAGATTCGTATCCAGCTCTCCGGCATGCTCCAGGGTATCTGTAGCCAGCGGCTCGTACCAGGCATAGGCGGTGGGCGAGTGGTCGCCGCGGAGATTCTGGTGGCCACCGGCGCCGTTCGTAATATTATTCGCGAGGGCAAGACGCATCAGCTCGACGCTGTCATCCAGACCGGAGCCGAGTATGGCATGCAGAGCATGGATCGTAACCTCGTTGGCCTCATTCAAGCGGGTAAGATCACTTTCGACGAGGCCAAGAACTTTGCGGTGGATTTGCAAGAGCTTGAACGCCTAATGAGAGGCTGATGCAAGTGATCAAGCACCAATATCAAATTTACGATTTGAAGAAGTGGAAATTCGTGCTTAGAGATTATTCACGGAGCGAGCAATGCTGACCTTCGTCTATACCGCCCACAAGACCGAAACCGGCGAGATCGTCAAGGCTGAGGTTCAGGCCGAGAACGAGCAGTCGGCTGCCAAAGTTCTCATGGCACAGGGGCTCTTCCCGATATCAATTGATAATAAAGAAAAGAGCGGCCTACTCGCTCAATCGGGGTTAGGAGACCGCGTAAGCACCAAAGACCGAGTCATCTTCACTCGCCAGCTCTCCACCCTCGTCAATGCCGGCTTGCCACTTACACAATCGCTTCGAACCGTAGAAGACCAGATCAGTAACAAGTCGCTCAAGCAGGTAATGAGCGAGGTGATCTCAAGTGTAGAGGCCGGTACCAGCCTCTCGGAGTCCTTTGCCAAGAATCCGAAGATCTTCAACACCATCTATGTGAGCCTCGTAGCAGCGGGGGAGGCCTCGGGCTCGCTCGATAAAGCCCTCGAGCGCATCGCTAACCAACAAGAGAAAGACGCTGCCATTGTCAGTAAGATACGTGGTGCGCTTATATATCCGGTGATTGTGCTGTTCGTTATTATGGCGGTTCTGGTATTTATGCTCACCGCAGTATTACCTCAGGTGTCCTCCCTGTATAAGGACCTTCATCAGACGCTACCGCTCATTACCCGCATAATGGTCGGAATCTCAGACTTTGTCCTACACTTCTGGTGGCTCGTGATAATTGCTCTGGTAGCCCTAGGATTTGGTGGCCGTTCCTGGGCTCAAACCGATGCTGGCCGGTCAGCGGTCGACCAGGTTAAGTTGTCGATTCCACTCTTCGGTAAGATCTACCGTAAAGTCTACATGGCACGATTTGCTCGCACCCTCGGCACACTCCTCTCCAGTGGTATTCCGATGCTCGAGGCTCTGCGCATCGTCAAGGAAGCTATTGGCAACGTTCACGTGGCGAATACTCTCGAACACTCCATCAGTGAGGTCAAGGGCGGTAAGCCACTTTCTAGTACGTTAGAGGGCCAGGAGACCTTTATTAAGCTGGTGCCCCAAATGGTCAAAATTGGCGAGCAGTCGGGCGCGATCGATGGGATGCTCGATCGCGTGGCCACTTACTTTGAGAATGAGGTTGATGAGGAGGTGAAGAATCTCTCTACGACCATCGAGCCGCTCCTCATGGTGGTAATGGGCGTCGTAGTGGGTGCCGTAATCGCGGCTATTCTCCTGCCGGTGTACTCACTGGTGGGCTCGGGCAGCATCAACAATCTGAAGTAATAAACCACATTTGACAAGCATACAGCATAAGCGTAATAATTAGCCCAAGTTGTAATTATATTTACGCAACTAAGTATTAATGAAAGGTAGAATTAAGGTGAGTAATTTGCTCAAAAAAGAGAAGGGGTTCACCCTTATCGAAATCGTCCTCGTCCTAGCCATCGCCGGGCTCCTACTAGTGATCGTCTTCTTGGCGGTCTCCGGTGCCCAGAAGAGCCGACGTGACTCGCAACGCAAGAATGACCTGAGCCGTATCGCGGCCCAGCTCGAGAACTATGCTTCGAACACCAACGGTGACTATCCAACAGTAGCAAACTGGGGAGCGTTTACTACGAGTAACTATATCTCTGGAGCTAATCTTAAAGATCCGTCGACCGCAGGGTCTTACGACTTCACAGTAGCTGCAGTAGCCGGTGCGACTGCGACTGTCCCAGCTGCAGTTACAACTGCAGCTCCGACTGCCCAAGTTACGTATGCGATTAGTGGTCGTACGTACCAGGTCTGTATCGGCCTTGAGCAGGGTACCTCATCCTGCCGTGACAATAAGTAGCTTCCAGCTGTGTAACTAATAGAGACCCTTCGGGGTCTTTTTTAGTTTCAGCTGGTATAATCTGCTTATGCTTAAATCAATTCTATTGTGACCGTCGCTTGGTACGCCTGTATCGTCGCGCTCTATGGCCTCTTTATCGGCTCGGCTATTAACGCCTATGTATGGCGGCTCTATGTGGGCAAGAGCTGGGTGAAAGGGCGCTCGATGTGCCCGGATTGCAAACATCCTTTAGCCGGTAAGGACCTCGTTCCGGTTGTCTCATGGCTATGGCTACAGGGGCGCTGCCGTTACTGTAAACAGCGCATTCATTGGCAGTATCCAGTAGTCGAAACGCTGACGGCTGGGCTCTTTGGTCTCTCGGCGGCCGTTTTGATGCCGGTCGGCCTTCACGCCTGGATTGGATTTGCCTTCTGGCTGGTAATCTTAACACTCCTCCTCGTTATGGCAGTGTATGACCTGCGCTGGATGATCCTACCCGACAAAGTAATGTATCCCACTATCGTCATTACGGCCGGTTATGTGATGTATGAGGCAGTTATTACTCATAGTTGGCTGGTGTTACGGGGCTCGGTGTATGCGGCAGTGCTGGCCGGCGGCATGTTCTTCTTCATCGCGGCTGTCTCACGCGGTCGGGCTATGGGTGGGGGAGATATTAAGCTGGCCTTCATGATGGGCCTGTTACTTGGCCTTAAGGCCACGGCGTTGGCCTTACTCATCGCCTTTAATACTGCAGCCATCGTGGGTATCATGCTCATTGTATTCAAGCTCAAACGCCGCCGCGACCACATACCCTTCGGCCCGTTCTTGGTGGCCGGTACGGTCTTTGCCTTCCTGTACGGGGCGAGCATCGTGAAATGGTACCTTAAGATGAACGGTATTTCTTAGCTGGAAGCATTGATCAGGATGAGGTATAGTAAAACCACTTATGGTTGGTAGAAGGCAAGCCGGATTTACACTTGTGGAGATCGTGATAGTACTCGCGATCTCAAGTATGTTGTTATTAATTGTCATCCAGGGGCTGTCACATACGCGCGGTCAGGCGCAATTCCAATCAGCCATCGAGCAGGCCAAGGAGCAAGTGCTCGCCCGTCGCGCCGAGGCACTCTCGAATATCAATAGTGCTACTCCCAGTTTAGGAATAACTGACCCTTGTACGGTGACGCTTGGTCGTCTGTTAACCTTTAAAGATGGTCTCAAGGACGTACAGGTGGACGAGCTTACTGCTCCGAACCCCGTGAATCGTCCCATAACTTGTCTTCCCGCTGCGGTCGGGTCAGTAACTGCCAATGCCAGTATCTCGGACTTCACTTTGAAGTGGGGGGTGACGTTCAAGGCTCAGGTTAATAAGCCAAATTATCTCGCCTTCACCAGATCTCTCACTGACAATTCGCTTCACGCAGTGGCTCTCAAGTCGCTTACTTTGCCCCTTACCTATAGTGAACTCACTACGACAGATCCGACTCTGGCTACTCCGGTGGAGTTTGAATTTGCCGATCCGGACGGCCGGAGCGCATTTCTAACCATTGACCAGCTGAACGCCGGCGTCACTAGGAGGTATAACTGATGAAACGATTCAATAACCAGCGAGGTGATACGCTCATCGAAATTACCATCGCCCTAGCCATCCTGTCGTCGGTGCTTTTAAGCGCCTATGTGGTGGCAAATCGAGCCTACCTCGTGGGTCTTACGGCCAGTGAGCGCGCACGCCAGGCGTCATTGGGCCAACGGCAGGCTGAGCTACTCACATTCTTCCGCGATAGCCACACCTGGGCTCAGTTTCTTGATGGAGTGAAAGGAGCCGCGCCACCAGGGTATGAAGGGATTAACACCCGTAAACCGAATCACTGTAATTTTGATAAAGCCACAGGTAAGTACACATCGCAGTGCTTCCATATGGAGACCAAAAATGGAATCTTACAGCCCCAGACGGGCCCGTACGCGTTGCGTGACGCCAATTTACAGAAAATCGGTGGTGAGTTGAATAACAGCTTCGTGGATATACGAGTGGCAGCCAGCTCTACGCCCGATAGTATCGACTTTATTATCCTCTACGGGACGGATGCAGTGGGCGATACTTCCGCTAACAACGCTCTGAGAAACAAGTCTCATGTTTATCTAACCCTCAGTAATGTCGATGGGTTAAGGTCGCCATGACAAGCCGGGATGATGGTTTCACGATGATTGAATTGCTCATTGCTATGTCGATCTTTACCTTCATGCTCATGATCGTTTCGGTGGCGTTCATTAACATCGTGCGCGTTCACCAGGCAGGTATATCCTCACGCGCGGTACAGCAGAATGCCCGTGTGGTGCTTGATCAGATAGTCGCCATGGCGCGTCGATCTAACGAGGCGATAATACCGAGCGGTGGTCATGTTAGGGTCTGTTTTAGCACAACGGCCGGCGTTACTGAGTATGAGCTGACCGATGCCTCAGACCCGGTTTCAGGTAATATCATCTCCGGGTTATCAGACCGTAACTGTCCCGATG
>JBBRTP010000005.1:0-15923 GCA_038244255.1 Candidatus Saccharimonadia bacterium | reverse complement strand
CGTCGCGTACGTGTGATGGCCATCTCCATACTCGTCTTATCCTCGTGGCGAGCCACGCGGATCTGTTCGAGCTCGGCCAACAGTCGGGCTGCGGCCACATCCGGCTCAGAAACCTCATCACTAATCCGTGGCCCCAAAAGATGCGAGAATTGGTCAGTGACGAAGGCGGCCAGACCTGAGATGTAGCCATCGAGCGATGCCGGCGGCTTCCCAACCTGGACACTGAGCTGCAGTGAAGCTTGATCAGCCTCGGTAAATTTGTCGGGCTCCTGTTCGGTGATCGACATTGCGATCCCCTTCCCTTAACGAACTGGGACTTGGTAACGCGAATTTTCAAAGACCTGACGCGTTCTATGGCGTTACTGCCCACAGCCCTTGCCAGTGGAAACCTTCGACCCTCACAAAGACTCACAGCGGGAAAGATCGGCTACACGGAAATAGACCGTAATAATAACACCATTTACAGATTAAGCAACCCTTTTGGGGTTGCTTAAGGTTTGTCGTTGCTTTGTAACGTTATGTGGTTTGCTGGTGATACTTCGATTGGCGCATCAGGTCAGCGATCTTGGCGCGTAGAGCCAAGTCAACTTGGTCCATCTGCTCGTGTAGTTCAGGGTGCGCCACCTTTGCGTGTTCGATGGTCTGGCGCACTGTGGTATCGACATCGGCCTCGTTAATCTCGGACTTAAATTCGCAGTCCACCCCTAAGTCTTTACATCCAACCATCTGTGCCATCTTGAGCCTACGTGTTAATGATCTTAATTATCCACTCTCTGCGCGCGTATTCAAGCCTAGCTTCATACCTGGTCTATCTGGACATAACCGTGGGCTCAGACTGAAGCACCCTCTGCTCGAGCCAGCGCTGAGCATCCAGCGCCGCCTCACAGCCCGATCCGGCCGAGGTTATGGCCTGTCGATAGTGCGAATCCTGAACGTCACCACAGGCGAAGACCCCGGAAACGCTGGTGGCACGCGAACTTGGTTCTGTCACAATATAGCCCTTAGCGTCAAGCTTAAGCTGGCCGCGTACTAGTTCACTACATGGATCATGCCCGATGGCGA
This sequence comes from Candidatus Saccharimonadia bacterium, assembly GCA_038244255.1. Classification (GTDB taxonomy): domain Bacteria; phylum Patescibacteriota; class Saccharimonadia; order UBA4664; family UBA4664; genus JBBRTP01. The sequence goes on along the minus strand of JBBRTP010000005.1, from coordinate 14,861 downwards.
TAAAGAGACCAGATACGGCAAGCGACACGGCACGGGCCTTGGTGGTTGACGTAAGCATAATACTCGCCAGACGGTCGCCGCCGTCCACCGCTACAATCTGACTATTCCACCGCCACTTAATGTTTGCGATAGTCTTGGCGCGTTCGACCATCGCATTACTAGCGCGTAGCTGGTCGCGGCGCACGATCACCGTCACACTGCGCACCAAGCGGCTCAGATAGATGGCCTCTTCCATTGAGGAGTCGCCTCCGCCGACCACCGCCACGTCCTGGCCCTTAAAGAAGAATCCGTCGCAGGTGGCACAAGTGGAGAGCCCACGGTTGAGCCAGCTCCAAATATCGGGCAAGTCAAGCATCCGCGCCTTGGCTCCGGTCGACAGTATGATACTGGCCGTCTCATAGCTCTGGTCAACGGTAGCCACCGTAAACGGTCGCCGGGACAGATCCAACGCCGTCACGCGACGGCTCACAATCTCCGTACCAAAGCGCTCGGCCTGCTGGCGGAGACTGGCGACGAGCTCCGGTCCACTAACCCCCAGCGGAAAACCGGGATAATTATCGACCTCGGTCGTCGTCATGAGTTGGCCTCCGGGCAGGTCGTTATTGGCGATCGCTTCACCCTCAAAGAGTAACGGCGCGAGCCCGGCGCGCGCGGCATAGATGGCGGCCGTCAGCCCGGCCGGACCCGATCCAACAATAATGATGCGACGCGGCGTCATACGAGAGCCGCGGCTACCGCGGCTGTTAATCGGAGCCGATCGACCGATCCGATGGCCTGATACAGCACCGCGCCGTTTTTTATCAGGCGCACCGTGGGTAGGCCACCGACCCCAATCGCCTGTGCCAGTGCCGGCTCAGCATCAACGTTTAGACTTGCTACCGTTAGAGTCTTGGGATATTGGGCTGAGAGCTCGCTAAGCATCGGCTCAATGGCCTTACACGGTGCGCACCAGGGCGCCCAGACATCGAGCAGTACGGCTCTCGGCGAGTTTTCCACAACCTCCTGGTAATTTTGATTCGATAACTCGATCACGGCACCCTCCTATCTGTTAAATACTAGTGTTGTTTCGCTATTGACGAGCGCTATATGCAGCGTCCATACTGCTTATGATAACACATATAGCGTAACAGTAACTACACATTACGCTATATAAACTTAAGGAGGGTATCCGTGAAAACAACCATCGTAAAACGCCAGCTACCGGTTGAGAGTCCAGAGGCCCGTGATCGCCTGACCGAGCTCTACGCCATCGGTAAGCAGATTCCTGAGGTTCCAGCTGATCTTATTGACCCCCAGTTTAGTGAGAACGCTTGGTATATCGGCCGCACCCGTTATGCTCGTCGCAATGCCAGCGGTGAGTCTATAGAGACCCCCCGCGAAGTCCTCTGGCGTGTGGCCTATAACGTGGCGACGGCTGAGCGGCTCTATAGTGAGAATCCCGCCGATGATCACTTGAGTGCGGCTCGCGAGTTTTACGGGCTGATGGCACGCCAGGAGTACATCGCAAATACTCCCACCATGGTAAATGCCGGTAAGCCGCACCAGCAGCTCTCGGCCTGCTTTGTTCTGCCCGTGGAGGACTCGCTCGAAAGCATCTTAGGAACGGCTACCGATATGGCTCGGATCCATAAGAGTGGTGGCGGGACGGGCTTCTCGTTCTCGCGTCTGCGGCCGATGGGCGATATCGTAGCAGGCTCCGGTGGCACCACCACTGGCCCGGTCGCCTTTATGCAGACCTTTAACGACATCACGACCTCAATTCGCCAAGGCGGTATTAGGCGCGGGGCCAATATGGGGATCCTCCACTACACTCACCCGGATATTCTGCTCTTTGCGGTCTACAAGGTCGACGAGTTCTCACTGACTAATTTTAATATCTCGGTGACGGTTGATGAGGCGTTCTACCAGGCCGTTGAGCGTGACGCCCAACATCTGGCCACGGATTACGAGTTGGGCTTTGATTTTGAAACGGTCGTTTGCGAGCTGCGAGCGGCGCTCTCACAGCGTGACGTTGATCTTAAACTGGTGCAGCTAGATGCCGCCACGGCTAAACTCCGTGCCTGGTGTAATGAGACCGATCCGAACCGAGGTTTCGGCCTGATTAATCCGCGGACCGGGCTCGAAGTCGGTCGGCTTAACGCCAAGAAGTTTTATGATCTCATCACGCGCCTCGCCTGGCAGTACGGGGACCCGGGTATGATCATGATCGATCGCATCAATAACTCGCGGGCCAACCCCACGCCCCAACTTGGCCAGATTGAGGCCACCAACCCGTGCGGTGAGCAACCCCTCCTCCCCTACGACGCTTGTACGCTCGGAAGTATTAACCTGGCAAAGTTCGTCTCAGATGGCGACTTGGACTGGCCACGGCTTAGGACTGTCGTCCACCAGACCACGCGTTTTCTTGATGACGTCTTGGATATGAACGAGTACCCAATTGAACAGGTGCGTCAGACGACTCGAGCGATTCGTCGCATTGGCCTAGGCATTATGGGCTTTGCCGACGCCTTGCTGTCTCTTGAAATTGGCTATAACACCGAAGCCGGAACGGCGTTCGCCGAGAAGGTGATGAAGTTTATCCAGCAGGAAGCCGATATTGCCTCAGTTAAACTTGCTCGGACCCGCGGTGTCTTCCCGGCCTTTGCCGGCTCCATCTACGATCGACGCGGTGAGATACGCCCACGTAATGGCGCGCGCACCACCATCGCACCCACCGGCACCATCGCAATGCTTGCCGACTGCTCGAGCGGCTGCGAACCCCTCTTTGCCCTCACTTATGCCAAAAACACCATCGAAGGTAAGCGAATCTTCCAGACGAGCCCGTACTTTGTGGCTGCGCTCAAGAAACGCGGGATCTATAGCGACGAGCTACTCGAGCGGATACAAGACAACGGCGGGAGCGTGCAGGGACTTGAGGATATCCCGGATGACCTGCAACAGATCTTTGTCGTCGCCGGCGATATCTCACCCGAGTGGCACTTAAAGATTCAAGCGGCCTTCCAGCGCTACACCGATAACGCCATCAGTAAAACGATCAACTTTAGTAATAATGCCACCGTCGAAGATGTCCGCAATGCCTATTGGTTAGCTTACGCCAGCGGCTGTAAGGGTATTACCATTTACCGCGACGGATCACGAAACAAGCAGATACTCGAGACCAAGAAAGCCGGCTCCTATTACGACCAATTAAGCGGCGGCGTGGGAGTGGAGAACGCGATCACTGCTGCGCCGTTGCCTCGAGTGAGGCCCGAGGTCTTGCGAGGGCATACCTATAAGGTGGCAACTCCGGTCGGAACGGCCTTTATCTCGATCAATGAGGATGAGGCAGGCGAGATATTTGAAGTCTTTGTAAACGTGGGACGAGCCGGCTCTGATATCATGGCCGACGCCGAGGCTATCGGTCGGCTGATCTCCCTCTCCTTCCGCACGCCCGGGGCGAGCACATCGTCGGAGATCGCGGCCAATATCGTCGGCCAGCTCTCGGGCATCGGGGGCTCGTCAAGCACCGGCTTTGGACCGGCGCGAGTACGATCGATGGCCGACGCCATCGCCAAAGCGATCAGGGAGCACGAAGCGGTGAAATCGGGTCCTGCCCCGGTATTCCTTCCCGCCGATACTCAGCCTCCTACGGCGGGTCCCGTGTCGTCGGGATCCCTTCCTACCGTGCCATCCGAACCTACAAGCCTACGGGTCGCGCCAGAGGAGGGATATGATGGCACGCAGCGAGCAGAGCGAGTGAGTACCTATGTGATACCGACGGCGGCGGGACCAGTGTCGAATATCACGCCAGGACCCGGCTTGAATGTTCAAACCGATCTCTGCCCAGAGTGCGGCAATGCCTCTCTACGCTTCATCGAAGGCTGCGCTAAATGTGAGCTCTGCGGGTTCTCCAAATGCTAGAGGGGTACCGGGAGGCCGACCGCGGTCTAGTGATCGTCTACACCGGCGAAGGTAAGGGCAAGACCACCGCCGCCATGGGGCTGGCACTCCGAGCCGCCGGATACGACCGTCGCGTGCTCATCATTCAGTTTGTGAAGACCTGGTTTACCGGCGAGAAAGGTGGGTTTGCCTACGTCCCGGGTGTGGAGTTCATCCAGGCCGGCAAAGGTTTCTATAAGATCTTGGGCGATAAATTACCAGAGCGTGAGCATATTGAGGCGGCCCAAGCTGCCTTCGAACTAGCTAAGGATAGGGTGCGCTCAGGAACGTACGACGTTGTGGTACTCGATGAAGTTATCGGCTCGGTTACTGGTGGCCTCCTAGAGCTCGCTCCCCTGCTGAAGCTGGTCGACGATAAACCGCCCGATCTGGACCTCGTCCTCACCGGCCATCACGGTGAGCGCTTACCCGAGCTACTCGAACGAGCCGATCTCATCACCGAGATGCACAAACTTAAGCACCCGTTTGATGCGAAGATTCTCGCCAAGAAAACTATCGATTATTAAGGAGATACCAATGAATACCATACTTACTCGAAAAATTGCCGTCGGCGGACTCGCAATTGTCGCTATTGCCACTGCTCTGATTGGGATCAATGGCTCGGTCCATGCTAAGCTCGCTTCGCCCGCCGTGTCTCACGTAGCCGTGACACCGACGCCTGCAGTACTTACCTACCACGGCTCGAACGGAAAAACGGCCCTGACGCTGCTTGAGTCTAGTGCGACCACCTACCGGGTGAAGGGCGACGGCGTTAACGCCTTTGTAACAAGCATTAACGGCTACGCCGCCAGTGACGCTAAGAAGGAGTTCTGGTCGCTGTATATTAACGGTCAGGCAGCCACTGTCGGTGCCGGCACCCTCATGACCACCGACGCCGACACCTTACGTTGGCAGATTGATACCTACTAGACACTACCATGACACTTAAAACCTCAATCTTTACCGGTATTGCTCTCGCTACTCTAGCTATCACCTGGCGTCTCATTAACTACCAATTAGAGATTGCGCCGAACCTCGAGCTGGTAACGGTAGCTACCTTACTGGCGGCTACCTTCCTTGACCGGCGGGTTGCATTACTCGTGCCGCTCATAATATTGGCCGTTTCTGACCAGATTATTGGAAACTCGACGATACTTATCTTCACCTGGAGTGCTTGGTTCATGCTGGCTCTTGCCGGGCTCTTACTCCGTGGCTTGAGTTACAATCCCAAAACGCAGCTAATCTCGGCCACCGGCTTAGCAGTGGGCGGCTCAATCTTCTTCTTTGTCTACACCAACTTTGGTGTCTGGATTACTGGTAACTTCTACCCGCATACGCTAGCCGGGCTCGCCAGTTGCTACCTCATGGGAGTACCGTTCTACCGCACCATGTTACTGGGCAACCTAATAATCGTACCGTTCGCCTTCGGCATAGTCGCCTTTGCCCGGTCCCGTAACCATTGGCTAGTCGGCCGTACAACTACCAGTACTGACCCCCGCTGAAGTCGCCGATACCCTTAAGACGAGTGGCGCAATCTGCGACGACGCAATGGCGTAGCCAATGCCATCGGCTAGTAATGAGCGTCCGTAGACCATACCGGCCACCGATCCATCTAGGGCGATTAGCGGGCTACCGGAGCTACCGGGGCGGATATCGGCCTGGACAGTATAGATGGTGCGCGTAACCTCATTACGGTTATAGATATCGCGGCCGGTGGTTGGTGCCACATTAAGTACCGCGCCGGCAAGTGGCATAAACGGACCACTATCGGGAAAGCCTAAAATTGCCACGTGGGCACCCGGTGACAGGATCTGTCCGTTGAGTGATAGTGGCTTGCCAGAGAGCTTATCGACTCTTAAGATGGCCACGTCATTACGTACATCAAACAATATTGTCGTGGCACTATGGGCGCCGTTACGGTCAAGAACGATTGGGTGTTTTATTCCCGCGACCACATGCGCGTTGGTCATCACCTGCTCGGCGGCCATGACAAAGCCGGTACCACCATACAGCCCGCCACAACCATATGACTCGATCTGCACGATGGAACGGCCGGCGCTGGTAACGGCATTGGTCACATCGGACTGTGTCGCCTTATCTAATGGTGGGGCCGGCCACGGCTCGAGTCCCACAAAGACCTGCGGAGTATCATTGGGATCGATAATCGTCTGAATGTGAGTGAGTACGGTTGGGGCGGTGGGCAGTACGGCGCTCACAGTACGTAGGATGAATGAGCGCTGGAGGCCAGTTGCCAGTGGCGCCAAAGACGAACCCAGAAACATCGCAGACAGTAGCCAGATGATGCCAAGCGTGAGAAGCCCACTAAAGGCCGCGCCAAGTATATCGTTAACGATACGTACCTGATAACGCCAATCAAGTTCTTTGATATCTTTTGCGATTAGCTCGGCGACCCACCCCACGAACACGCCCACCCCCACCACGGCTATTATTGTTACTACCGTTCGAGCCAAACGATCTTGGGACGGACCCACCAGGACGGGCACCAATAATACCCCCATAAACATGCCCACAATAAAGCCGATAAAACCGAGAAATTGCCGGAGAAAGCCAATACGAAAACCACGTAGTACGTTTAAGACGATGAGTACGACTATCATCAGGTCGATAGTGAGAGCGTAGAAGAGGCCTGGGATAGTTAAGAATGGCTCGCGCAATAAGACGTACATGGTAGGCTTTCGCTATTAGTTTAAGCATAGCCGCAAAACTGTACTGGCTGCAAGCCACGAGATACCTAGCTATTGATTTATGAGTAGATATGTGCCATAATACGCAAGTTAACCACTCTGGTTAATCTGCCGCGGCAGACCCCTTGTACCTTGGAGTTTAAATGTCCGCAGTAATGACTATCTCGAACACTCAGATCACCCTGTTCGCCCTTGCCCTGCTCGTAGGTGTCTTCACCTTCGTAGTCGGGCGCGGAGCGCTGGAGAACTACGTCAACGGTGACCACACCATCAGCTGGTCGATGGCCGCTGGCCTGCTCGCAGGTGGAATGATCAGCTTGTCGCTCCTTGCCCTAGGTACGCCGCTCTCTCACTGGAGCATTGGCGAGATCGCCGTGGCCGATTTGGGTCTCGCCGGCACTCTCATCGGCACATTTCAGCTCATGAGCCGACTACAGGCACTGCCATTCGACATGGACACTACTTGGCGCAACGATCTCTCGGATGCGCTAAGTGTGTCAGTCCGGCCAGTCCTAGTCTTCTTTGCCGGCTTGGGTATCTGCGCACTCGCCCTCGTCATCTGATGACCCGCCCCCGTGAAACCTATGCACCAACGTGCGGAGGTCCCTCCGGGGGCCTTTGCTATATAATCGCTAACATCCGCAAGCGAATAGAAGTTGTTACGGTTTGTTGTGCCATGTTACAAATGATCAAGCATTGTGGCTAAACAGCTTCGATTCTGTATTACTACTCTCGTACTTCTAACGTCTTACCCAGTAGCTCTACCAGTCGCTGATGCGCAGCAGCAATAGCTCGTCTGCTCTCTACAATATCAGTCAGTTCAACCCAGATTATCGTAACGCCATCGACTTCACCAAGACTGTTAAATATAGGCTGGACAGTGGTGTCAAAACTTCGCTTCTTGTCATCAATTTTTAACTCTACAAAGTCATTATAAGCAATTCCGGTCTCTATCACTTTCCGCCTAGCTGGTTCAATCTTACTGGCATGCTCATTACCGTGGACTTGGGCAATAGTCTTGCCCACGACCTGCTCCTGATTGAACTCCCAAAGAGGGTTCGATACCGACAGGTACCGTAACTCTCGATCCATCACAACTACGGTAACGCGTGATTTTGTGAGCGCTAGTTCGAGGATATTATTCGTTTCGACTAGTATTTTATCTAGCTGCTTCATGGCACGAGTCTCTCTATGGTCTAATTCTAGCAGGCTCAAATACAACCACAAACTAAGACTTGACGCCTCTATACCCAGGTTAGCTGAAACTGAGATTCTCACCTGCTTTGAGCTAAAAACGAATATAGCCCCTCAGAAGAGGGGCTATATTCTTGGCAGGGGCGGCAGGACTCGAACCTACGACACATGGTTTTGGAGACCATTGCTCTACCAACTGAGCTACGCCCCTATGAGACCTGATTATTGTATCGGGTTTTGACTCATTAGGCACGACAAATCCCGCACGAAGGCGGGATTCGCGTAATCGGAGGCGGGACTATTTGGTCTCTTTGTGAGCGACAACCTTCTGCTCGTGCTTGCAATACTTCGCAAGCTCCAGGCGGTCGGTGGTGTTCTTCGGGTTCTTGGACGTAGTGTAGTTGCGATTATGGCAGCTCTGGCACTCCAAGGCGACGAATGGACGGTTTCGCTTAGGCACGGGTATCTCCTTTCGGGGTGATGGCACTAGCTACAAGATAGAGGAAGAGTCCAGGCAAGACGCCACTAAAGATGATGAGCGTAAGCACGATGAGGCGTACCACAGTCGTATCTACCTCGGCGTACTCGGCGATGCCGCCACAGAGGCCCATTACTTTCTTATCTGTCTGGCTGAGGACTAATCTCTTCATAGCGCGGATAATTCCTTATTAACTGGAGCCCAAGCAGGGGATTGAACCCTGGACCCCTTCCTTACCATGGAAGTGCTCTACCACTGAGCTACTTGGGCAGACGGCTGATCTGATATTGAACGCTTCGGGCTCGGTGGAGGCAATATGGTGCCGGGTGAGGGATTCGAACCCCCGAAGGCTAATGCCAGCTGATTTACAGTCAGCCCTCGTTGGCCACTTGAGTAACCCGGCAAGTACAAAATGGAGCCGACGAGAGGACTTGAACCCCCAACCTACTGTTTACAAAACAGTTGCTCTACCATTGAGCTACATCGGCGTGGTTACCTGTCCGGTCGGCTTCTGCGAGCGTTTTCAACCTCGTTATGGTACCAGTTATGGCGAGGAAGATCAAGCTATTCGAGCCTCTTCAGGTAAGTGAATGCCAATCATGCGCGCCACGTCTCGATCGCCCGGATCAAGGATATGCAGCTTCCGATAGATGGCAATTGCCTCGGATTTACGCCCATGCTGGTCGTACGCATCGGCCAGTAGCGACAGAACACGCTTAGACGGGTCGAGTTCAGCCGCATGCTCGAGCGCTGATATCATGGCAACAGTATTGCTGATACGCTTATATCCCTTACTCAAGCCGATATACCGGGAGGCGGTAGGTTCAAACATGATTGATTTGTCGAAGGCCGCGACGGCCTTCATATAGTTATGATTCTCATAGTAACCGAGTGCTAGGTTCTGATACGTTCCCCCGCCGGGTTTTAAGCGAGCGGCAATCTCAAAGCACTCGATGGCATCGGGCAGGTTCTTCTGCGCCGAGTAGATCACACCTAAGTGTCCGTAGGCGGCGGCATGCTTATGATCTATCTTTAACACCTTCAAATAGGCCTTCTCGGCGGCCAGCCACTTCTTCTCCTCGTACAAACGGTCGGCATACAGCACAAGTTGTGTGAGCTGAGGGGCACTTTTAGCTACGGCCAGAGGCTGGGCTGGCAAAGAGCTGACGTTAAAGTGGCCAAGCTCACGTCGCAACAGCAAAACTGCGCCGAACAGAAGTGCTAGCTCCATCATTAGAGGGCAAGCATTAGGCAATCTAGCGCAACTTTGGGGCTCACATTGGCATCTAGCTGGCGACGAAATAGTTCTAGCGCCCGTAGTTGTGCGGCAGCCTCGGCCGTTTCAGTACTTTCCAAGCGCAAACGCTCGATGATCAAGCGGTGCATTCGGGCCGCCAGTACGGCTAGATCGGCTTTACGTTCTACCAGGCCGCGCGAGGCCTGCAGGCGCTCGAACCGACTGAGACTTAGCGAACTTGCCGCCAGGCCTGAGCCATCATCTAACTCTTCCCCACTCGCAGCCGCTGCCAGCTGCAGAATGGCCGCCCCCGGTACGCCATCGGCTTCGGAGGCTACCAAATTGGCACGAGCCGGTGTGAGGCCGTGCACGGTCTCCAGCCACTTCGCAAGGACGGCCGTCTCGATGGGAGCAAAGAAGATACTCCCGAGACGCGATCGTACGGTGGGTAAGAGTGTGGCCACTTGGGTGGCTACTAAGATAAATCGCGTCGAGGTCGGCGGCTCCTCAATGAGCTTTAAGAGGGCATTCTGGGCCTCGGTGGTGAGCAGATCGGCATCATCAATGACTACTATGCGCGTACTTTTGGCGTGGTACGGACTGAGCGAGAGCGCCTGCACAAGCCGCCGGATCTGCTCAATGGTAATACTTGGCTTCTCCTCGGGACGCACCACAATATAATCTGGATACGTACCTAGTCTCAGCCGGTGGCAGGCGGCGCACTCCCCTTCCCCATCACCCTGACAATTGAGACGGCGTGCGACCTCCTGCGCCGTGAGTGACTTGCCCATTGAGCGCCGCCCATGAAAAATATAGCCGCCGGCGCCAGCTTGAACCACACCGTCAACTTGGCTCTTAGTTGATGGATGTAGAAGAGGCTTCATTGTCATATTATAGCCCTGATTTGAGCCGTTCGAGAATGGGAATTAAATCTGCGGGTAATTCGCTGGTCAGATCTACTGGTTTGGAGTTGGGTGAGACAAATTTAAGACCGCTCGCATGGAGAAACTGCCGGGGCAGGTCCGGGGGGCGGCTTGGCAGTCCGTAGACCACATCGCCGGCTATCGGGTGACCCAACGCGGCAAAGTGAACCCTTAGCTGATGCGTGCGTCCCGTCTCCGGCCTCGCTTCAAGGTAACTATAGCCTGGCAGATCGAGAAGCGTTTGGTAGTGTGTGACAGCCGGACGGCCACCAGGGAGGACCGTACGTTGGAGCGGATGAGCTGGGTCACGGCCGATGGGCAGCTTTATCACTGCTGCCGATGAAGTCAGGCGGCCGATGGCAAGTAAGAGATAGCGCTTCTCGACCGAGTGCTTCTGCCACTGCTGCTGCATATACTCTTTGGCTGCCAATGTTTTTGCGATGACGAGCAGACCCGATGTATCACGATCAAGCCGGTGAACGATGCCCGGACGCTCGGGATCCGGATCAGTGGATATAGTACGTGCGTAGTCGGCCACCGTACTCTGGCCGGGACGGCCGCTACCGGGATGCACCGAAATACCGGCCGGCTTATCGATGACCACAATCGTTTCATCCTCGTACACTACCGTAAGATCTGGTGCTGGTAAAACGTCGCGGCGCTCCACGGGAATATCCACGATAATGGTGTCGCCGGGGACGACCAGGTAGCTCGAGCGTTCAATCGCCCCGTTCACTGCCACCGCCTTGCCCTTAACCAGCCGCTGAATTACGCTACGTGACAGACCGAGTTCATCGGCCAGAAACACATCGAGTCGCCTGTCGGCGACTCCGGGGGCGGCGACTAAATCATGTCTCACCGAATGAGCTCCGAGGCGCTCGTCAGATCGCGTTTGGCGCCCAATATGATCAATCGATCACCAGGATAGATGATCTCCTTGCCCGTGGGACGAACGCGGCTCGTACCATCCGCGCCGTTAATGGCTATGACGGTGGCGCCCACTTCGCCTTCAGCCAGCGCCTTACCGAGGTGTTGTCCGGCCAGCTTAGAGTCGTTTCCGACGACCATCTCCTCCACTTCGAGGTCGCCGGCGGCATTGTTCTTATTGGAGACGATGTCCATATAATCGACCACGTTCGGCCGCAGCGCCATGGAGGCCATATGGTAGCCGCCTATCTGATACGGCATCGCCACACGGTTGGCTCCGGCGCGCTTAAGCTTTACCTCATTCTCGGGGCGATTGGCGCGCGCGACGATGAGCAAGTCGGGATTGAGCGACCGAGCGGCTAAAGTAATAAATAAATTCAGCGAGTCTTCGCCGAGGCCTGCCACAAGTCCGGCAGCGCGATCGATACCGACCGACTTTAAGGCCTCCTCATCGGTACTATCAAGCGGTAAGGCCAGATAACCCAACGCCAGCGCCTCCTCAACCTTGGCCTGATCACGGTCTAACGCTACAAACGGCACGCCCTCGTTGTGCATCTCGCGGGCCACCTGAGCACCGACGCGACCGAGGCCACAGACGATGTAATGATTCTTTAATCTGTCTACTCTGGTCTTCACGCGGAGCCGCCGTACGTTATCACTTAAGCCCATGATATATTCGGCAAACCACTTAAGCAAATATGCGATAAGGGCAAAGCTAGCAATTATCAGCATGATTACGATGGTCCGACCCAGTGGATCGGTGACATCGCTGTGATCAAAATGCGTCAAGAGGATCAACAAGGTGTTATAAAACGCCTCGCCAACGGCGACGTTAGAAATATAATGTAGCGAAACTGTGCCAAAGGCAATTAAGCCAACGGCCGCGGCCGTAAGCTTCCAGATTCTACGGTTCTGTCCCTCACCCATACTATTAGTATATCGTGCTTACGCTTAGATCGCGAGCGGTTAAATGACATAAAAAATAGGATGGGATAATTACGACGAATCGTAACTATCCCACCCCCGAGTGTTCGAGTGCCACGGCTAGGCAGTGATTGAGGCGACGCTAGGCACTGTCACACCGACTTCGTCGGCCTTACGCCGCCAGTAGTCGGCCACCTCGCGCGACTTGGCGTGCTCGGCTTGATCGAGAAAGTTCTTCCGTGCGTTCTGGTCGCGCGCCGACAGCTTTGAAGTAGGTACCGTCGGCGGTGGTGGTACGACATGGAGCTTGGGTCGCCTGGTAGGACGTGCCTTCGGTGGCGGCACCGGTTCCTCGATCTTGGGCGAATCGATTGCCGGTAGATCGTCTACAAGCGGCAGCTCGGCGATGTGCAAAGTGGCCGTAGGTGGTTTTGTTGCCGGCGGCTCGGTCGTCGCGAGTGCTGGCGGTTGGACCATTGGTGCGGAGGCCGGTGTTACGAGAGTCACCAGCAGCTCGCCGTTTATTTCAATGACTTCAACAGCAGGTGACATCCACCCAAGCTTACGTATGACCGGTCGAAGCTCCCGTACACTAGCGACACTGGCCGCCTTGAGCAGTTCATAGGGCGGTGTGGCGTGTTCGCCGGCGGCGATCGTAACCATGCCTTTGGACTGCTGCCTCAGATAGGTGATGATCCCAGGGAAACGTTGCTGGTCCTTCATCGTCTCAGCCTCCTTGGGCGAGGTATAAAACGGCCTAGTTAGTCGCAGACCGTCTGAGGCTCTGGTCCGCCGCTCCAACGAGTCGAAGCGATCAGCGGCACTGAGCGCCTCACGCTCGGCAAGCGCACTCTGATGAATGTTCTCGAGCCAGAGTGGACTTCTGATTCGGCGGCGCTCGCGCTCTGAGAGTCCGCCCCAGATACCAAAGCGCATTGTGTTTGCAAAAGCCCAATCGAGACACTGAAGGCGTACCTCGCACATCGCACAGATCTGTTTAGCGGCTTGAGTCGACCCGCCCTTCTCGGGGAAGAATGCATCCGGATCGGTTTGCGCACAGAGCGGTTCGCCAACCCAGGTCTGGGGGCCAAGTAGTAACGCGCCCAAATCGTCGGCGTCTCCGTCGACTTCTTCGTCATCGATTGGCTGTGCGGTCATAATGACTCACCTCCTTCTTTCCATGTTTGTAAGGTTCAACACTGCCACCCTTAGCAGAAGCGCTTTACCTGTTTTTACTCCTTATGCTGCACTTTCACAAGACCAAAAATACGACCCGGAATGGGTCGTATTCTAAGGTTTGGTATTTTGACTAACGCTTGGAGAACTGTGGCGCCTTACGGGCCTTCTTGAGTCCTGGCTTCATCCGCTCTTTCTCGCGTGGGTCGCGAGTCAGCATGCCGGCCTTCTTCAGCGTGGGGCGCAACTCTTCACTCATTATATTTAACGCACGAGCGATTGAGAGGCGCGCTGCATCGGCCTGACCGCGCTTACCGCCGCCACTAACGTGAAGGCTGGCATTGAGCTTCTGATCCTGACCAGCGAGCTTTAAGGGGCTCTCAACGACCGCAATGAGCGAGTCATTGTTGAAGTAGTCGGCAGCTAGCATCTCGTTGACTTTGATCTCGCCCTTCCCAGGGGTCAGGCGAACGGTGGCGACAGCCTCCTTGCGGCGGCCGCGAGCATAGTGATAGTGTACGGCGTCAGCCATTATTCTTCTCCTAGTGTCTTAGGCGATTGACCGGCGTGAGGGTGCTCACTACCAGCGTAGACCTTGAGTCGTCGCATCCGGTCGTCGTGTAGGCGGTTCTTGGGTAGCATTCCACCAACGGCGCGTTCGAGCACCGAGGCCGGGTTACGACTCAAAAGCTCAGCTAAACTGGTCTCCTTAATGCCACCGGGGTAACCCGAGTGTCGGTAGTACTTCTTGTCTTCGAGCTTGTTGCCAGTCACTTTAATATTTTCGGCGTTGATCACCACAATGTTATCGCCACAGTCGAAATGCGGTGAAAATTGTGGCTTATTCTTACCTAACAGATGAGAGGCAATGACGGTCGAGAGGCGACCGAGCGTCTTATCGGTGGCATCAATTAGGTACCAATCATGGGTTACTTCGGCGGGTTTGGGTGAGTAGGTCTTAATCATGACTTGGCCGCCTTCGCGCTTACGGGCTTCTCTGATTTAGCTTTGGGAGTAGCGGTCCTTACGGGTTTTGCTTCCTTAGCTGGGAGCTCAACCGGCTTCACATCGTTTAAAACGAGAGAGAGCTGTGCCATGTTGGCGTTATCGCCGCGGCGGGTATCTAGCTTAATGATACGAGTGTAGCCGCCCTGACGTTCGGCAAAGGCCGGTGTCAGCTCAAGCAGCATCTTCTGGACCGCATTCTCGGTAAGCAGTTCGCGCCTCAACGCCCGACCACCGGCTAAGGTACCCTTCTTGGCGTGAGTTACCAAACGCTCAAACTGAGGCGCCACTTCTTTGGCCTTAGCCTCAGTGGTTACAATGGACTCGTGGAGAACCAAAGAGGTCATCTGACCGCGAATGAGTGCGCGGCGAGG
>JBBRTP010000004.1:0-18701 GCA_038244255.1 Candidatus Saccharimonadia bacterium | reverse complement strand
TGGACTTAGCTTTGAGATTAGCGATGACCCGGCCATGGTGGAGGAATACTTGGCCATGCAGCTTGAGACGGCGGCGCGTGGTGGCTTTAAGCCGCAGTCTGATGACTACTATCGTAAACTGGTAGCTGCTTTAATACCGGGAGGTGCGGCCCGGCTCTACTTTGTCTACTACGAGGGTAAGCCTATTGCCAGCGCCATCTGTGCCGACTTTGCCGGTACACGTTACTATTTAGCCGCTGCCACCTACACCGAGCCGAATCGCCTGCACAAAGGTGCCGTGGCGCTGCTATGGTGGATGATCCTTGATGCCAAGACCAAAGGGCTGGCTCGGTTTGACTACGGCGGCGTGGCGCCCGACGATCAGCCAAACCACCCGTATGCCGGGCACACCAAGTTTAAGCGCTCGATAGGCGGTGAGCTGGTGACCTCAGTGGGTACCTGGGAGATACCGCTCAAGGCTACCAAGTACCGGCTATATCGACTGGCTCGTAAGGTCCTGCCGGTATGAGGCGCGCGACGGCCGAGGAGCTCGCACGTTGGGATGAGCTAGTGGCCGGTAATCCAGATGGTGGCAACGTGTTGCAGGCCAAGGTCTACGGCGAGTTTAAGGCAGCCTACGGCTGGCGGCCGGAGTACATCATTCACCAGCTCGTCGACGTACGCGTGGCGACACTCTACTTGGTGCGTTCGGTCACTGGCCTCGGTGAGCTGTGGTATGCACCCAAGGGTCCGGGCGTGTCCTCCACGGCGCAGCTGCGGGCGCTACTCCATGATTTTGTCGCCCCTCAGGCCTTTATGTTAAAGATTGAACCTGATCTGGCGGCTCAGAATACGTCCCTCGCGGCGCTTCAGGATATGGGTCTAGTGAAAGCTAAATATGACCTACAGTGGAACCGTAACACCGTGGTGGTAGATCTGCGCCCGTCTGAAGATGAGATACTAGCCAGTTTTAAACAAAAAACCCGTTATAATATTCGGCTCGCCGAGCGCAAGGGCGTGGAGATTCACCCGGTGGAGCTCACCGTAGCCAACATCCAGCAGATGTATGAGCTGATGCTTGCAGTGCAGGAGCGGGCGGGCTTTTATATGCGCTCACGCGAGTACTTGGAGCGCTTCTGGCGGCTTCATAGTGATGCCGGCCGTGGGCAGCTCTTCTTCGCTACCTTCGAGGGCGAACTCGTAGCCGGTGTCTTTGCGTTATACCTTGGCAAACAAGGGCTCTATAAGGACGGCGGCTCTACGCGCACACACCCCGACTTGCAGGCGCCGTATCTATTGCAGTGGGAGATCATGCGTTGGCTTAAGTCCAAGGACTGCCTAGAGTACGATCTTCATGGCACGCCGCCTCATGATCGGTTGGAGGATCGCACCCATCCGCTCGCCGGCCTGGCTCAGTTTAAGACCGGTTTTAATCCGGGCACGCTCACCGAATACATCGGTGTGTACGACTTGCCGCTTAAGCCGACGCGGTACAAATTCTGGCATCGGGCAGGCGAGAAGCTGGTTGCCGGGTACTCGTTTAAGGTTAAGAAAGAGCTCTTTTACTAGGGCGCTCGCTAGTCCTAGCCTTATCTCAAATTACTTTTCAGGTATACTGGGCAAGCAATGAAGCAATCTCATATTCGAAATTTTTGTATTATCGCACACATCGACCACGGCAAATCGACCCTGGCCGATCGTATGCTTGAGCTTACCGGCACCGTCCAGAAGCGAGACATGCAGGCGCAACTGCTGGACTCAATGGATCTTGAGCGTGAGAAGGGGATCACCATTAAGCTTCAGCCCGTGAAGATGAGCTGGCGTGTTGATCCGACGCGTCTTGCGGCAACTGATGCGACGCGAGACGTCGAAAAGGCGGTGGGGGAGGATTCCTACACCCTTAACCTTATCGACACCCCCGGGCACGTCGACTTTAGCTATGAGGTATCACGGTCGCTAGCGGCTTGCGAGGGCGCGGTGCTAGTGGTGGACGCAAGCCAAGGTATTCAGGCACAGACGCTAGCTAACGTGTATCTGGCTATCGAGGCGGGTTTAACCATTATTCCGGTACTCAATAAGATTGACCTCCCAGCTGCCGACCCCGAGCGGGTAGCGCAGGAGGTAGCAAATCTCTTGAGTTGCGATCCGGATACCATCCTGCGCGTCTCGGGCAAGACGGGGGCCGGTGTTACAGACGTGCTCGATGCCATCGTGGCACAGATTCCGGCTCCGTCGGGGCACCCAGAATCACCGTTACGCGCCCTGATCTTTGACTCCATCTATGACGAGTATCGCGGCGTCATCTTATTTGTGCGCGTTGTAGATGGCTTGCTCTCGCGCGGTGATGAGATGATGCTGATGGCCACGAGAGCCGAGGGACTTGCCGTGGAGACCGGCATATTTATGCCCAAGCAGACGCCGCTTGGAACGCTCGAGACCGGGCAGATTGGCTATGTGGTAACCAACCTCAAGAGTATCGCCGAGGCGCGGGTTGGCGATACGGTGACACTGGCTGCCAATCCGGCCATCGACGGCCTGCCGGGCTATCGCCAGGTGAAGCCGTTCGTCTTTGCTGGCTTCTTCCCCAGCTCTGGCGAGCAGTATCCGGACCTTAAAGACGCGCTCGAGAAGCTCAAGCTCAACGATGCCGCGCTGGTGTACGAGCCGGAGAGCTCGGAGGTCTTGGGCTTTGGCTATCGAGTTGGTTTCTTAGGCTTACTCCACCTCGACATCATCAAAGAACGGCTCGAGCGCGAGTACGGCCTTGATATGGTAGTCACTAGCCCCAGTACCGACTACATCGTGGTGGAGAATGACGGCAGCGAGAAGACCATTCGTAGTGCCGCTGGCCTACCCGATCCCAGCCGTATCGCCGAGATTCGCGAACCGTGGATCAACGGTGAGGTAGTGGTGCCCAATGATTACGTCGGTGGCGTGATCCAGCTGATAAACCGCATCCGTGGCGTGCAGAAGAACATGACCTATCTGGACGAGACACTGGCGCTCGTGAGCTTTGAGGCACCATTAGCCAATGTGCTCACAGATTTCTATGATTCGCTCAAATCCATTACTTCAGGCTATGGAAGCTTTAACTACGAGCTGGGCGATTATCGCCGCGAGCACCTGGTTCGCTTGGATATCCTGGTGGGTGGGCTCATGATCGACTCGCTCTCGATGATTTTGCACTCCGACGAAGCGTATCGGGCCGGTAAGGAGGTAGTAGAGAAGCTAAAAGAGCTGATACCCAAACAATTATTTGAGGTCAGCCTGCAGGCGGCCATCGGTGGCAAAATCATCGCCCGCGAGGACGTCAAGGCACTGGGCAAGAACGTCACGGCCAAACTCTACGGTGGCGATGTGACCCGTAAGAATAAACTTCTAGATAAGCAGAAGAAGGGCAAGAAGCGTATGAAGAAGTTCGGCAAAGTCGAAATTCCAGCCGAGGCGTTTATGGTGCTGGTACGTAAAGATGGCTAGAACTGGGTAGTAGATGTCGGTGTTCGAACCGGCATCGACCCCTCGATCGCAAGGCCGAACTCAGTAGCGAGTCTTACCTGTTTCGCGGCAGTCAGCTCTTTCCAGAAGCGATAAGGGATATATCGGTCGAAGGTATTTGCTGGTACGGAAAGTATCCGAGCAAGCGCTTCCTCGCTAGTTTGAACGTAGTAGCGGTTTAAGCCATCAAAAAAGACTGACCGATATCCGGCTCCGATTAGGATGGGTTCCCAAGTTTCGGTCGATTCGACCGTACTGTCGGGTAAGGTAGCTTCCACGACAATTACCCGCGGCTGCCATTTAGTAAAATCCAATGAACGTAGGACATCCATTTCGCTACCCTCAACATCAACTTTAAGAAAGTCGATTGAGGGTGGTTTACATTCAGCGAGGATATCGTCAAGTGACCGCACAGCAACTTGGATCTGGTTGGTTGATTCTGCCTTGGCCTTACCAGCGTGTTGCTGAATGACTTCGGCATTTAGAGTAGCCCAGCCCCATGCTTTAGGGAAGATGGTGAGTGTGGCTACACCTCCCGCGGTACCGACGGCGCAATTTAGATTCACGTCCCGAGGTCGAGAAGAGACAAGAGAAGCCAATAGATTTGGTTGGGGCTCAATGTTGATGCCATGCCACCCGGCGTCATAGAAATGCTTTGTTACCGAATGGTCGACCGGATTCGCAGCACCAACGTCAATATAGAAGCCCCTGCTCTGTTGGGCGAAAGCACGGCGGAGTATTACGTCCTCGGTATTCTGGGCGTAGCTGATCATGGCAGGTAATTGTTCCATGACATCATCTTAGACGATATGAGCAGCGTGTCCTATGCCGCAATCGGGTTATTTAGTTGTGGTGATTGTGAAAGTATCAGATCGAGATTATACTTCGCAGAAGATGAACCGCCTTCTCCCGCTCCAGCGCGAGCTACTAAACATCACCATTTCATTTTCGCTCTACGGCTTTGCAAGCTCGCTCGTCGGAGTATTTATTCCGTTAATTATCTTGCAGACTGGTGCGCCTCTTGCGGTAGTTGCTGGCTTCTACGCCGCCTACGCCATAATCAAGCTGGTCATAAATTATCCGGCGGTAATGGTGATACGGCGCTTTGGCGTGCATGTGGGCCTCGCTTGTGGGTTTTTGGCCGGCGCCCTCCAGATACTTGCGACCCTACTCTACTCGCACTCACATAGCCTCATCTACCTAGCGCTCGGTGCCGTAGCTCTAGCTCTTAGTAATGCCTTCTTGTGGAGCTCTCAGCATATCTACATCTCCAAGATGATGAACCGAACATCTAAAAGCTCAAGTATGGCGACTATGGAGATTATGCGTCAGGTTATCTCGGTCGCAGCACCCCTATTTGGCGGCGTAATTGCGACTGCCTTTGGTGTAAACTGGATTCTAGTAGTGGCTCTTATCATTGCCGTAACGGCGCTCTTCCCGCTCCGAGGCCTTGCTGCGCTACATCGCGTTGCGACAGCAAACGAAGTGACACCACGCGTTAAATACAACCTTAAGGGTGCGCCGTTTCGTGACGTCGTGGCTAACTTCAGCTTTGGTATCGATACCTCCGTCGGCGTATTCCTCTGGCCGATCTATCTGGCTGTGGCGATCTCAACCTACCGTGGTATCGGTACCATTTCGGCCATCTCGGCCGGTGCTGCTATTGTTACCGTCTGGATTGCCGGCCATCGTGGTGATAAGGGTCACGATCGACAGGTCCTAAGACAAGGCATCTTCGGCTCAAGTGCCATAAACGTGCTTCGGCTCTTTGCGGTGACACCTCTGAACATCACACTCTTGAGTGCGGGCTACCGTGCAACACTGGCCTACTTTCAAAACGCCTGGACTAGTACTTACTACATGCATGCTGGTGAACGGGGTATTAATTACGTCATGAGTATGGAGATCGCCGGTGACGTGAGCGGAGTATTTTTATGGGGCTTGGTCTTCGTACTCTCACTTACCGTCACATCAGGAGTGCTCTTTAACGTTTGCTTCGTTTTGGCGGCGGTGGTTGCCTGGGGATGCCTCCTAATTACAAAACAATCAGTGCGTCTGACCGACTAGCAGCCGGCTTAGTTGGATAGCAAAAAAGTAGAGCCCCCAGTAACTTAAGCCAGGGGCTAAGTCGTTGGGGGCGGGGGACGGATCAGGGCGGATGATCGAGATAGGCCATGAGCTTGGGGTCGTCTCGTTTGATCCGAGTGGTGGCACCGCACCTGCATAAGGTCTTCATGGTGAGATTGGCATCGTCATCGAGAATGGCGAATCTCTTGCCGCCGCAACTTGGGCAGGGTGCTGCCCAACGCAATAGATCGAAGTTCCGAATAAGCGATTCGAAACCCATGTTAGCTCCGTCCGGGTAGGTGCGTCCTGAAACGCTTGAGTGGTTGGTTATCACGAACCCAGGCCACGACCTGGTCGCCGTAGTGGCCGCCGACCGCCAGAACGCCGGCGCGCAGTTGATGCACCGGCGAGCCGACTCGGTGTGCTGGGGCTGTGTCTGTCGCGGGCACCAGTTGAGCGGAGAGGCGAAGTGACTCAAGGGCGATGCGTCGTGCTTTGAGCGGATGACCAGTCTGCGATAAGGCGTTGGCCAGATGGAGCTTGTTATATAGCTCGAGCTGGAGGTTGCCACTGGCATGCAGCAAGGCATCGGCAACCTGGAACGTCTCCAGTGCCTCACTCAAGTTTCCTTCGGTGAGGCGGAGCCGAGCCAAGAAACCGAGGCTGACGGCGTGCTCGATTGGGTAATCCTTAACAGGCAGGAGGTGTAGCGACATTACGATGCTAGCTTCGGCGTAGTATAACTGGCCGAGCCGGCGGTAACTCTCACATTTATCGCGTTCGATATTGCCACGCTGGTAATCGCTGGCACCCTGTTCGGCTTCACGGTAAGCCTCGATAGCCTTGTCGTATTCGTGCAGGATCTGGTAGCAGACGCCGATCATCTGGCGACATTCGGTGTCGGCCGTCCCGCCAATCATCAGGGCCTCACCGTAAAGGATGATCGCACGGAGAGCATCGGCACTCTGGTCGCCGTTCGATCTTAGTCGGTCGGCCTGCTCGATGAGTTCACCGTATGATTCACTCATGGTACTTCCATTCACTCGGGAGTAGGACCGGCCTACTATACTGCATATGTCGGAAAATATAAATAGCATGACAAAGCCCCCGACAACTTAAGCCGGGAGCTAAGTCGTTGGGGGCGGGGTTACTTGTGCTCGAGTTCTTCAGCGATGAGGCCGATGGCAAAAATTGCCGCGAACACGATTCCAACTGCTATTGCACCAGCGATGACAAATTTCATGGCTAATACCTCCTAGGTCTGCTGGGGGCGAGAGTCACCCGTCGAGTTGAGCCTGATCAGCTTTGTAGCCCTGACTTTCGATCTCGATGCCAAGGATGATTCCCACGACGAGCATGACGAGCGAGAGGATGCCGTACTTGAAGGTTGGCTTCAAAATGCGCACGCAGAGTCCAATCTGAACATTGGTTGGGTCGGTGTGATGCGAAGCCGGCGAGGCGAAGTTAACTAGCTTCGGCTCGCAGCCTGAAATCGAGCTCGACTACGACGATGAACAGACCGTATGCCGCGAGGAGCCCGACGGGAATTCCTATCAGCCATCTTTGCATGTCAATCTCCGATGTAGTGGGCAGGTAACAAGACCGACGTAATATACAATAACTGGCATAATAATGGAAGAGGAAGCCATCGATAACTAGAATTGGCACTCTTGACGTGAGAGTGCCAATTCTAGTATTATTACGAGTGTTAGCACTAAGGACCAGATACTGCCAATGACCCCGCGCCAGCAGCACATCTTACAGGCCATTGTGGAGCTCTACGCGCAGACTGCCGAGCCGGTGGGTTCGAGTGCGCTAGCCGAGGCCTTTGAGTCATCCAGCGCCACGATACGAGCGGAGATGGCCGATTTGGAGCGTCAGGGCTTCATTATGCAGCCACACATATCGGCCGGCCGTGTGCCTACTGATAAGGGTTACCGTGCTTACGTGAACGCGCTGGGCGCGCACGACATGGCCGGTCGACACGAGCTGGCGATGGCTCGCCATATCCGAAGCGCCGGCGAGGCCGATCGAGCCATCAAGAACGCGGTGGAGAGTCTGGCTCACGTCACCAGTAACCTTGGTCTTGCGACCATTGCCGGAAATCTCTACCTCAGCGGTATGGCCAGTCTCTTCCAGCAGCCGGAGTTTGCCGGTGGTGCCAACGCCTACGAAGTAGCACGTCTGCTGGACAGTCTTGAGGAGTGGTTGGCTGAGGCGGCGCCGAATGATCCGATCAGCGTCTACATTGGCCGCGAGAACCCCATTGGCCGCGAGAGTGGTGCTACGCTCATCATCAGCCGGTTTGAGAGCCCGTTTAGCTCGCGTAGCTACATCGGCGTGCTCGGTGCCACGCGCCAGAATTATGGACCGGTCATCGGACTCGTCGAATATACCGGCCGACTACTCGCGGAGGCCTTAAACTAATGCGTCTAAACGTCATCCTGAGCCTGTCTAAGAGCCAGACCGTCATTGCGAGCGAAGCGCGGCAATCTAGACTGCCGCGTCGCGCGCTCCACGCAGTGACAGAATAAGGAGTACCAAGAATGCCAAAGAAGAAGTCCGACAACCATAACGAGAACCACACCGAGATTCACGTTGAATCGCACTCAGCGCAACACGTCTCGAGTGGCGACGAGAGCGTGGATGAGCTAACCAACGACCTGAAGCGCGTCCAGGCCGAGTTTGTGAACTACAAGCGCCGAGCCGAGGAAGAGCGCGGCGAGCTGCTCGACTTCGCCAAGAACCGCGTGGTCCGTGAGTTTTTGGCGGTGAGAGATAGCTTCGATAACGAGCTGGCGCACCGACCCAAGAATGTTGATCCAGCCTGGGCAACTTCGATCGATTCCGTCCGAAGCCAGTTCGACAAAGTCCTAAAAGATCTCGGTGTCGAGCGCTTTAATAGCCGCGGCCAGGCCTTTGACGCCCACCGCCATGATGCCATCGCAATGGAGGACGGCGAGGGTGAACACGAGGTCGTTGTAGAGGAGCTTCAGGCCGGCTACAAGATTGGCGAAAACATCATTCGACATGCCATCGTTAAGGTCGGCAAATCGGACATGAGCCCACCTAGCGACGCAGTAACGCAATCATTAGACAACGATAAGGAGAACAAGTAATGGGAAAAATCATCGGAATCGATCTCGGAACTACCAACAGCGCCATGGCCGTCATGGAGGGCGGACAGCCCACCATCATCGCTAACGCCGAGGGTAACCGCACCACGCCCAGCGTGGTCGCTATGGCTAAAAACGGCGAGATCTTAGTTGGCCAGGTCGCTAAGCGCCAGGCCGTCATCAACCCCGACAACACAATTTACAGTGTGAAGCGGCTCATTGGTCGCAAGTTTGAGGACGAAGAGGTTCAGCGCGACCTCAAGCTGATGTCATACAAGATCGTAAAGAGTGGTGACACCGTGAAGGTGAAGATGGGCGAGAAGGAGTATACCTCCGAGGAGATCTCCGCCATGATCCTGGGCAAGCTCAAGGCTGACGCCGAGAAGTTCCTGGGCGCTCCGGTGACCGAGGCGGTGATTACCGTACCGGCCTACTTTAGCGATGCGCAGCGCCAGGCCACCAAAGATGCCGGTAAGATCGCTGGCCTTGAAGTGAAGCGCATCATCAACGAGCCCACCGCGGCCGCGCTGGCCTATGGACTTGAGAAGAAGAAGGAAGAGAAGATCGTGGTCTATGACCTCGGCGGCGGCACCTTTGATGTCTCTGTGCTCGAGCTGGGCGATGGTGTCTTTGAAGTTAAGAGCACCAACGGCGACACCCACCTAGGCGGCGACGACTTTGACCTTGTGATTATGAACCACCTCTTAGACGAGTTTAAGAAGGCCGAGGGCGTAGATCTGGCCGGCGATAAAGCGGCCGTGCAGCGGCTCAAAGAGGCCGCCGAGACGGCCAAGATTGAGCTGAGTACCACTAACGAGAGCGAGATTAACCTACCGTTTATTACAGCTGATGCCAACGGACCCAAGCACTTCACCTACAAGCTCACGCGCTCCAAGCTCGAGCAGCTGGTGGGCGACTTAATTGAGCGAACCGCCGGCCCGTGCAAGGCGGCCTTAAAGGATGCTGGGCTTAGTGCCTCGGATATCAACGAGGTTGTGCTAGTGGGCGGTATGACGCGTATGCCGGCCGTCCAGGCCAAGGTCGAAGCGATCTTTGGCCGTAAGCCACTCCAGGGAGTGAATCCAGATGAGGTCGTCGCCATTGGCGCGGCCGTTCAGGGTGGCGTGCTGGCCGGTGATGTTAAGGATGTTCTGCTGCTAGATGTTACGCCTTTGAGTCTTTCGATCGAAACCATGGGTGGCGTTGCCACCCGCATGATCGAGCGGAACACGACAATTCCAACCAGCAAGAGCCAGGTCTATTCCACCGCGGCCGACTCTCAGACTCAGGTTGAGATTAACGTGCTGCAGGGTGAGCGCGAGTTTGCCAACGACAACAAGAGCCTCGGGCGCTTCGTGCTCGATGGCATCGCCCCGGCCCCACGCGGTGTGCCGCAGATTGAAGTGACCTTCAATATCGACGCCAACGGTATCGTCAACGTCAAGGCCGCCGATAAGGGCACCGGCAAGGAGCAGCACATTACCATCCAAGGATCCGGCGCGCTCAGCGACGAGGAGATTAAGCGCATGCGTGCCGAGGCCGAGGCCAACGCCGAGAGTGATAAGGCGCGCCGTGACGTGGTCGATGCCCGTAACCAGCTCGATGGCATGGTCTTTATCGCTGAGAAGACGCTCAAAGACGCCGCCGAGAAGGCCAGCGACGAGGAGAAGAAGACCCTCGAAGAGGCCATTGTAGCTTCCAAAGAAGTCCTCGCCAGAGAAGACGCCTCCAAAGACGACCTCGAGAAGGCCGGCACCGATCTCTCCGAGAAGATGCAGACCGTCGGCGCCGCCATGTACAAAGACGCCCCAGGATCCGAAACCGCTCCCGAAGAGGTCGAGGCCACCGAGGCCGACGGCCAGAAGCCCGAAGACGGCCCGGTTGAGGGCGAGGTCGTGGACGACGAAAAGAAATAACTCATGATCGAGATTCGCCAGCCATTCAAGAATGAATTAGGCAAAGCTCGAGCTCTGCGCGATCAGGAGCTAAAAGGAAACCCCCCTACAGCGAATCAATTTGAGCCCACCGAAGATGATCTCAGCCCCTTGGCTATCCACATGGCTGCTTTCGATAGCGAGGAAGTTGTAGCGACGGTTCGGGCAGATGCCCATCCTGATGATAACAGCGTGTATTTCATTAGCCGTATGGCAACTAGTTCAGAATATAGAAAGCGTGGAATAGGCATGGGGGTGCTACTTGCAATCGAGAATGAGGCTAAAGCACGTGGAGCCAAAGGCTTCGTACTCACGTCCAGACCCGATGCGACGGGCTTTTACAAAAAAGCCGGATACTGGAATACTCATCTTGAAAGAACTGGTGATATCGTTATGACTAAGCTGGTAACAACGTAGATGTCTATTACGCTTCGCCGCCTCAAACCCACCGACACCGATCTTGCGGCTATCTGCGAGCAGTTGAACGCCGCCGATTGGGAGGCGTCCATTAAGGACTTTAGCGAGGGCGCACTACGCGACTTTCTGGCTGATTCTAATCACTTCTATCTGCTAGGATACATAGAAGGCGAGATAGCCGGGGCGATTCACGGGTATGTTTACCCGCACCCCACTGGCGTAAAGTATATGTGGATCGATGAGGTCGATACGATGGCCAAGCATCGACGCCAAGGCGTGGCTAGTACCATGATGAAAGAAGTCTTAGAGATTGCTCGCGCACATGGTTGCGACGAGGCCTGGCTCGGGACCGAGCACGATAATGAGGCGGCCAAGGCGCTCTATAGTGGATTGAACCCCACCGAGACCGAGAACGGTCCAACGTACATCTGGAAGATAACCGAACGGAAGTCACAATGATTCGCTTGCTAAAAGTCTCAGACCAGACCGAGCTCGATCGAGTGCTTGTACTCATCAAGGAGTCGCAACGGGTACAGCACGTGGAGCTGGAAGATCGTGACACGCCGGAGAAGTCGGATACTAAGGCCGAGGCGACCTGGAGGGGTAACCTGGCCGACGCGGCGGCGCAGTACTTCGTCTACGAGCAGGACGGCACAGTCGCGGGGTATCTGTTACTTCGCAAGATGAAGGACAATTCCTGCCTTCTAAACGATCTGGGCGTGGGCTCTGAGTATCGCCGGCAGGGGATTGGTCGTCAGCTGGTAGAGTTCGCCATCGATTGGAGCCGTCGCCAGGGGCTTAAGTCCATTCGGCTGATAACTCACCCGAATAACCAGCCGGCGACCGCTACCTACCGCGGGGCGGGGATGACCGAATCGGCCAACGAGTATTACGATTTTGAGAAGAAGTTGTAACATGAGGGTAACGAGGTAGCACGATGATTGGAATACACCTGAGCAAGAAGGAAGAGCGTACTTCGATTGATCGCGTGATGTTGGCCGTGTCGGTGATCAACCCGCTGACGGCGTTGCCACAGATCATTCAGATTTATACGACCAAGGATGTCTCCGGAATCTCGGTGGCGAGCTGGGTACTCTTTGCGATTACTTCGGCCATCTTTCTCATCTACGGCATCCTGCACAAGATCAAACCCATCATTATTACAAACCTACTCTGGCTGGTCATGGATGTGGCGATCATTGTGGGCGTGATGATGTACTCCTAACCGGACAAATTATGGCTACCAAACGCGATTATTACGACATTTTAGGTATTTCCAAAGCTGCCTCGGCGGAGGAGATTAAGCGTGCTTATCGTAAGCTCGCCATGGAGCACCACCCGGATAAACACGGCGGCGACGACGTAAAGTTCAAGGAGCTCGGCGAGGCGTACGAGACGCTCAAGGACCCGCAGAAGAAGGCCGGCTACGACCAGTTTGGCCACGCCGGCGCGCAGGGCAATCCCTTTGGTGGCGGTGGAGGGGGTGGGCAGCAGTACGCGAGCGGTTTTGACTTTAACGTCGCCGGCTTCGACTTTAGCGATATTTTGAACCAGTTCATGGGCGGCCAGGGTCAGCGCCAGAGCGGGCCGCAGCGCGGTCGCGACCTGGAAGTAGGCATCACGATCGATTTCCATGAAGCGGTCTTTGGCGTGGAAAAGTCGGTCACATTGTCGCTTGATGACGCCTGTGGACACTGTAACGGCAACGGCGCCGAGCCGGGCACAAGTCTCAAGACCTGCCCGACCTGCAACGGCGCTGGCCAGGTCACGCGGGTGCAGCAGACTATCCTTGGCGCGATTCAGCAGACCGCGCCGTGCAACACCTGCCGCGCTCGCGGCAAAGTCCCCGAGAAGCCCTGCACCACCTGCCACGGTAATGGCATCGTACGCCGCGAGCGCACCATTAAGGTGAATGTCCCGGCCGGTGTCGACGACGGCGCAACCATGCGTCTCACCGGCAACGGTGCCGCACCTCAGGGCGGCGGTACCAAGGGTGACCTCTATATCCAGATTCGGGTGCGCGCCGATAAGCGCTTCGAGCGGCACGAGCGCGACATCCATAGCCGCGCCGGGGTAGGCATGGCTGAGGCCGCATTGGGAACCGAGATTCCGGTGGAGACGGTCGATGGCGCGGTGAAGGTCAAGGTGCCGGCCGGTACCCAGAGCGGCCGTATTATCAGATTATCGGGGCGCGGCGTGCCCGGCCTAAACGGCCGGGGGCGCGGCGATCATCTGGTGCACATGACGGTCGAAACACCCACCAAACTGAGCCCCAAGCAGCGTCAATTACTCGAAGACTTCGCCGCCGAAGGACCCAAGAAGGGGTTCTTTAAGAAGTGATACTCATCCAGCGACCGAATAAAATTATCACCGCCGCCGTCATATTTAGTATTCTTGCGATGTTGGTGCCTTTTCGTGACGTCTTTCACGCTTTTTGAATCGTCGCTTGGAGTGCCTGGGGCTACGATGAACTGGCTTACGGCGTCAATTGGTTTCGGCGTGGCTTGGGGATTATAGTTATTCTCATCATGACAAGCGTTATCATAGCGAGGTTCAAATGAAAATTTTAGTACTGGGAGCAGCCGGGCGAACCGGACGGGAAGTCGTTCGTGACGCGTTATCACGCGGCTATGAAGTGGTAGCTTTTATGCTTAAGACCGAGAAGTTAGACGTTGTGTCAAATCTTTCGGTTGTTATTGGCGATGCCGAGGACGCCGCTACCGTGGCGGCTGCCTATGCCGGCTGTGACGCCGTAATTAGTGCACTAGGACATACTTCACTAGGCAAGTCCGATGCGCAGACTCTAGCCACACGAGCACTCATCGGGATCATGCCGCCTGACGCACGCTTCATCACTCTGACCGGCTACGGGGTCCACGACGAGCACGACCCGGCACTCCCACTCACGGGACGCGCCATGAACTGGCTCATCCGCCATGTACCAGGCGGGATGTTCACCGACGGCGAAGGCCACGTGCGACTATTACAGCAGAGCCGGCTAGGTTGGATCATTATCCGCGCCTCTCGTCTGGCGTCCGGACCCGGCACCGGCAAATACGAGCTAGGTTACTACGCCATGGGAGCCGAAGTGGCAATTGCCCGGGCCGATGTGGCAATGGCCATGGTAGATGTGCTCAGCGACGATACCTGGCTGCGCCAGGCACCTATGATTCGACCGTAGCAAGTTACAGGTCTACGGGTGCTATACTTGGGATAACCATAAGCGCCAATGGAATTGCCTGCTATAAACTCAAACACCATTATTATCGCCGTACTCGTATTGTGCGGTCTCTATGGTGTGCTTGCCGGCAAGCGCCGGCTGCGTATCTTTATTCTTAGTGTGTATGTGGGCATAGTGCTGGCCGAGCAACTCGGCAGCATCGTGAGCCCATATGTCCGACCATTAGGTACCGATCAAATAGTGCTCTTGCTCCTGGGCTTGCCCATTATCATCTTCGGCTTTACGGGCAAGCACCACGGCAAGCACGAGTCTAAGGGGACCTTTGTAGCAAACGCCTTGGTCGGCCTCCTCACCGGCGCTCTCATTGTGGCAAGCGCTCTCAAGCTATTACCAACGAGCGAACTGGCTAGTGTGGATGGCGAGTCGTTTATTGCGATGGAGCTTCAGCAGTACCAGCTCTGGTTGCTCGGATTATTGCCCGTCGTAGCGCTAATCTTCGGCTGGATGAAGCCACCTAAAAAGGGCAAGTAAGAGGGCTGGCAGAACCAGCCCTAGTTGGGGATGTGTGGGATGAAGCAGTGGGTGCAGAGGCGATGATTCTGGAAGTAGAACTTCGCCTCCGGACGACTGCAGCTGTCACACTGATGCCCGCTTGGATTGCGATAATCCAGCAGAGCATCGCTCGGCGGGCTACGTGAGTCGAGGTAGTGATACGAGTCCGGAGCTCGATTCATGCACTTCTCGACCTCGTCGGCCATCGCCTCGGCAGCGATGAGTTGATCTCGAATGTCGCTGGCCTCGAGGAAGCGCTGGGCAGTGCGCGCCAATGGGGAATTGGCGCCCAGCGGGCGAATCGGAAATGATTGGCGGTCGAGGATGGCGCGTGCCATCTTGTCGGCTGCTCGGACAAGCGTGGCAGCCGGCCCGCCGATCAGGGTCTTGATATCACTCATGGCACCTCCTTCACTAGACGCGTGCCGTGCAGAGATTATAGCACTTCAGCTAAAACCATTGTCTCGTAGCCTCGTTTCGGCTATCATTAAGCGGTTGTAGGCGCCCGTTCCTAATAAAGCCAAGTAAACCAAGCTTGCTGTTTGCTTGGCTTAGAGGAGAAACCTAGCGTAGGCTGGAGTAAGGGATCTTGCAGGAGCCGGAGCAAGGTTTGGACGAGGGCCCATAGCTCAGTTGGTTAGAGCAGCTGCCTTTTAAGCAGCGTGTCCTGGGTTCGAGCCCCAGTGGGCCCTCCAGTCATAATTAACCGTCGCGTGAGCGGCGGTTTTTTGATACAATCAATTTCAATAATTACGAGGGTAGAAGGGGCGTTTGTGCGCCGTTCCACTGCTCTTACACTCATCTTCGCCGCCCTCTTGGTCGGACTAATTCTCGGGCGTTTCGACATCGTGGTTGGTGGCTGGGCAGTGGTGGGCGCGGCAGTTGTTGCCCTGGTGCTGAGCCAAACCCGATTTCTGGTCGGCGCTCTGATTGTCACGGCTTTGCTGGCCGGAGTCTGGCGGACCGATCAGTTTCTCGTCTCCCAGCGATCGATTACCAGCCTGATCGGTCGGTCGGTGACGGTGAGAGGGGTAATTATCGATGATGTGAGCGTAGATCCACGCGGGTTCGAGACCTTCAAGTTCGGCCAGCTGCGCATCGATGGCACGGCTAGAACCGGCGAGCTAAGTGTCTACATGTACGTGAAGCAGCTCCAGCGGGGTTATCAGATCGAGGCTGTGGGTAAGGTCAAACCGGGCTTTGGTAATCAGGCCGCCGAGCTGAGCTATCCGACCGTCACGGTAATATCGCGCGATCAATCTTGGCTCGAGCGGGTGCGCC
The DNA here is from genome assembly GCA_038244255.1 of Candidatus Saccharimonadia bacterium. Lineage (GTDB taxonomy): Bacteria > Patescibacteriota > Saccharimonadia > UBA4664 > UBA4664 > JBBRTP01. The sequence continues at coordinate 2,679 of JBBRTP010000004.1, read as the reverse complement.
AGCGCTTCTTCGTCGGTGTTAAGACGGCGCTGTCGGAGCCGATGGCGTCATTCGCTCTGGGACTGCTGATCGGTGTGCGGGCGCTTATTCCCAAGAGTATGCAGGCGCAGCTGGCCCTGGTTGGTCTTAGCCATCTGGTGGCGGTCTCGGGTTACAATCTGACCATCATCGTGGCGGCGGTGCATCGCCTGCTTGAGCGCTATGGCCGCGGCGTCGCTCTAGTAGCCTCGCTCTGGTTAATCGGAGGTTTCTTGGCCGTCACGGGGGCGAGCCCGAGTATAGTACGAGCCAGTATCGTCTCCATACTGGCGCTGGCAGCCGCCTACTATGGGCGCCGTTTTAATCCACTGACGTTAATTGCACTGGTGGCGGCCATGACTGCCTGGTACCGTCCCACCTATCTGAGTGATCTCGGCTGGCTACTCTCGTTTTTGGCGTTCTTTGGCATCCTCGTCGTGGCGCCGGCGGTCGAAGCCCGTCTGGGCAATCCCAAGAGCAATCTGGTGAAGCTCTTCACCGAATCGGTCACAGCACAACTCATGACGATTCCCCTGATAATGTATAGTTTTGCCCAGCTTTCCATCGTATCACCACTCACCAATCTCATTATCCTTCCATTGGTGCCACTGGCGATGCTACTAAGCTTTACCGCTGGGATCGCCGGAATGGTTACTCCGGCCTTTGCTGGTTGGGTGGCCTGGCCGGCCGATCTGATGCTTCGGTTTATGTTGGGAATCGTGGATTGGTTCGCGCACCTGCCGCTGGCCGGCGTCACCATGAGCCTAAGTCTTACCGGCATGCTTGGGATCTATGCGGCCGTTGGAGCAATAACCTATGCGCTCAAGCGTTCGAACGGTCGCCGTGGGCGCGAAGAGACCGATCGAAGCTTGCTGGAGCCAGTTCGCGGACCAGCGCCTACGCGTCAAGGGTCGTCTTTGGTATAATTACCGATAAGAACGAGGAAACTATTATGTCTGGACACTCCAAATGGGCCTCGATCAAGCACCAGAAAGGCGTAAAAGACGCCCGGCGTGGTGCTAGCTTTACCAAGTTTGCCAACCTCATCTCGGTGGCTGCGCGTGGTGGTGCCGATCCGAGTACCAATTTCAAACTGCGCCTGGCGGTTGATCAGGCGCGTAAGTCAGGTGTACCTAATGACAATATAGCGCGCGCCATCAAGCGTGGCGCCGGTACCGACGGTGGAGCGGTCTTCGAAGAAGTAACATACGAAGGTTACGGCTCCGGCGGCGTCGCTATCATGGTGGAGACCGCCACCGATAATCGTAATCGCACCGCCAGCGACGTTCGAGCCGCCTTTAGTAAACACGGTGGTGGACTAGGCACCACCGGCTCAGTGGCCTTCCAGTTTGAACAGCGCGGCGTCATTGAGATCCCCGTTAACGACGTCGATACGGCCACGATGGATGCTATCGAAGCCGGAGCCGACGATGTCGAAGAGAATGGAGGGAGTCTTATGGTGCTGACGAAGCCGTCCGAGCTCGATGCGGTACGCAGAGCACTAGCCGACCGCGGTTACGAGGCGACCAAGGCCGAGCTGTCCTACGAGCCCACCACGACCATCGCCGTGACCGATGAGGCCACCGCGCATAAGATTATGAAGCTGATTGATGTGCTCGAAGAGCTCGATGACGTTACCAATACGTACTCAAATGTCGATATTAGCCCTGAACTCATGGAGCTGCTCGTTTAGAAGTCGCTCAATCGATAGGCTTCCAACAATAGCGTATAATATCTCCCTTCTAATCTGGGACCTTCCTGGGAGCAGGCGGTGTCGTTGATCGCAAAGTAGTACACTAGCTGTAGTACTTTAAGGATTATATATAGCACAGTTAGTGGTATACTTCATCTATGGTATATACCCACCGGGACGATGATATCCCCGCACCCCTTACGAGCCTGCAGTTTCAGATTATGACTGCACTTTCAGCGGGCCCAATGCACGGATATTTGCTTGCACAACGCTGCAGTACTGAGTCAGGTGAGTATATTCAGCCTAGTTCCGGTACTCTGTATAACGTACTCGACCGTCTCTTAAAGCAGGGTCACATCATGCGGGTGGAGCGCACCCGGGGACGAGGGTCGGCCAACCCACGGCAGGTTTACGCGCTCACCGGTGCCGGACGTCTCGTGTTGGGCTGGGAGGCCGATCGACTCACTAAGGTGGCTAATCTGGCCAAACGGAGGCTCAAAGTATGAGAATTATAGGGGTAGACCCGGGTACGGCCACGACCGGCTTTGGTGTGATAGATCATGTGAACGGCAAGTATACTTTTGTGGACGCTGGGGTGATTACTACGTCGCCCGATCAGCCGATGCCCGAGCGGCTTATGACGATCCATACTGAGCTCGCTCAAGTCATCAAGGAGGTACGTCCCGACGCTGCGGCGGTCGAGCTGCTCTACTTTGCTACAAACGTCACGACAGCCATGACCGTGGGTCAGGCGCGTGGCGTGATCTTACTGACCCTCGCCGAAGCTGGGTTGGCACCCTTTGAGTACACGCCGATGCAGATTAAACAGGCAGTTACTGGCTACGGTGGAGCTAAGAAGCCGCAGATCCAGGAGATGGTACGGGTGCTCTTAAAGCTTTCGGTCATCCCCCGGCCCGATGATGCCGCCGACGGCCTCGCAATTGCCATAACGCACGCGAATCAGCTCA
>JBBRTP010000003.1:0-21133 GCA_038244255.1 Candidatus Saccharimonadia bacterium | reverse complement strand
CGTCGAGTGGTTCGAGATCGAGCTCGGACCGGACGACATCGATGAGCTGAGGTACATTAACTATAGCTATTGGATAGAGCTCCCTGGTGGGTCGCGTCTCGTGAAGGATGCTGCAGATACCATTCGCCAAGGAAGAACGGCCTATGAGCAGAGCAATCAGGCCTTCCTTGACCTCGCGGCTTACATTGACGGCGGGCAAGCGCCAACCGAGATGATCCTGGTGGCCTCGAACCGCGACTCGCCTATCACGATCCTTGAAGGTCACCAGCGGGCTACTGCCTACAGCCTGTCCAGCAAGAGGCCAGAAGCCGTCAAAGCAATCCTCGGCATCTCACCAGGTATAGAGGGCTGGTCGGGGCAGAACTTCGGCTGACGCGCCGCAAGACACCTTGAAGGAATAGAACTACTCCTGTCCCTCACTCGCAACCCAAAAGAGAGTCCTGTCAAACAGGGCTCTCTTGAACCAAAGCGCTTGTTGCGCCTTTGGGATGGGACAAAGTTAGTTGAACATTCAAATGGTGGGCGATGAAGGACTCGAACCTACGACCCCCTCGGTGTAAACGAGGTGCTCTAACCAACTGAGCTAATCGCCCGAGACGAACCTAGGTATTGTAGCAATTTACGCCTTGGGCGGCAACTCGCGATTGGTGAGAGCGGCGTAAAACCAGGGGGCGGCCAGGCCGAACATGACGTAGGCAAGGGCACCGCCCACTAAAAGAGCGATCATGTCGCGCGACGAAGGAGCACCAAGACTCAGGCGCCAGGTCACTAGGATGAGCGCTACCACGAAATTCGCCAGCCCCCAGAGCACGCCAACGCGCGCCGGTGCGGCGTCGCGGAGAAAGAGACGAAAGCGCAGGCCAGCGGCGCCGGCGGCAAAGTGAGGCAGGCCATTAAGAAGTAAGAAACCGATGAGAGCATACCAGATCATGAACTTGACCTTTTTAGTAGTTTTATTGTAGCAGGAATGTAGAGCGAGTAAGTACAGTGTCCAGTCCTAACTAACACCAATGTAAAACTCCCCTTGCGGAGAGATTTACATTGGTGCGCGAGAGAGGAGTGTGGCTGCGCCACCTCCCTGCGGTGCTCGGAAATCATCCAAGTATACTCGTCTGTTTCCTGCGCTCCTCGTCCACCGAACCTTCGGTTCTCCCCCTCTCACACTTATTGCACCAATGTAAAACTCCCCTTGCGGAGAGATTTACATTGGTGCGCGAGAGAGGAGTCGAACCTCCAAACCTTGCGGCGCTAGTCCCTCAGACTAGTGTGTCTACCATTCCACCACTCGCGCGTGGTTTAAGCTCAGAGTAACTCGAAAAGGTTACCATATTTCGGCTTTGCGGGGAAGGCTAGACCCTTTGCTACATGAGAGTCCAGCCATTAAGATATCAATAATGCTTCTTACGCTGCTCGCTCTCACTACGCCGCTTTGCCTCGACAGCTTCTTAATCGCCGCGGCCATTGGCCTGACCAAGCCAAGCCGTCGTGATAAATTACGTATCACCGTGCTCTTTGCTGGCTTCGAGGCCGGCATGCCACTCGTTGGGCTACTCATCGGCCGGTCTTTGAGCGGATCGATGGGCCATAATGCGATATACCTGGCCGCGGCCATCCTTATTGCTTATGGTTTCTACTCCGTACTCCGCCAGCCGGAGGAAGATAAGGCGGCGCGTCAGCTTGGTAAGACTCATGGACTCGCGGCACTGGTGATTGGAGCTAGCATTAGCCTCGATGGCCTAGCTATTGGCTTTACCTACGGTCTCATTCAGGTACCAGTCATCTTAGTGACTGCGCTCATCGCCTTCCAGGCCGTCGTATTCACCCTGCTCGGCTTCAAGATTGGCGGTGCGCTGCCCGAGCACCTGCGCCAGCGAGGCGAACAACTCGCCGGACTCGCCCTTATGGGCATCGGCATCATCCTGCTCGTTAAGCAGCTATTCAGCTAGGCCAGGTAGTAGGCGGCCCAGAGCGAGGCTACACCCAGCAAGCCGACGACCGGCCATAGTACGTACACATTGAGCGTGTAATAGAGTGGCTTTGGCTCGCTCCACGGACCCTTTAACCCCTTGCTCTTCTTGTATGACTTACGATAAGTCTCCCAGATCCGCGTGGCATTGAGCTCAATCAGTGTTGCTCCAATGACGAGTGTGGCGCCCAGGCCGGCCAAACCGACGACAGTCTTGACCTGCGTAATTATAACGAAGACGAAGATCAGGACCAAAAACAGCCATTGACCGAACTGTGGCTCAGGTGTCTTGTGGCGGTGGAAGAGCTTGGAAAACATAGTCTTCTCCTAATTATGTATGTGGGAGGTGGTCAGCGAGATGGCCGAGCACGTAACGGTCCCTCAGAAACTGCCGTGCGTACTCCTCCGTAACCTCGACCTTGGTATTGGGATTCAAGATATTCTGTGGGTCAAAGATATGCTTAACGTCAACAAAGAGCTGATACATCTCCTTGCCAAACTGTTGCTCTAAGTACGGTCCGCGGAGCAGGCCATCGTTATGCTCACCCGAGATAGATCCCCCGAGACTCACTACCAGATCGGTAAACTCCTTGTTCAGTTCGTAAAGCTTTTCGACGTCCTTCTTCTTGGCCAGATCGAGAAACGGCTGAAGGTGCAGGTTGGCATCACCGGCGTGGCCCCACACCGCGATCTCTAGCTCGTACTTATCGAGGAGCTTATAAAGCTTATCGAGAAATTGCGGTAATTTGGCCACCGGCACCACGCCGTCTTCAATGAACGGCAGAGCCTTCTTGGCACCCGGGCTCATCCAGACGGTGGCGGCAGCGCTACGGCGTAACTTCCACAGAGCCTCTTGCTCAACCGGGTCGGTGGAGGTGCGGCTCGAGCGAGCGGTCCGGGCAAATATCTTCTGCGCGCGGCGGCTCTTTACGGTCTGAGCCAGTTGTGAGAAGTCGTCGAACTCCACCAGTAGCACCAGCTTGGGCAGCTGCTCCGGCACAAGGCCTTCGATATCCTGTGGCCGGTGCTCGCGCACGTAGGCGAGGAGATGGATGTCCACCAGCTCGATGGCACTCGGTGAGAGCGCCCTCAGGCGGCCGATAGCCTCACCAGCCTTATGAATATCGTCAAAGTAGCCCACCACCAGCGAGCTGCGCGGATTCCATGGCAGAGTTTTGAGTGTGGCCTCCGTGACCACGCCGAGGGTGCCCTGCGACCCGACCATAATTTGAGAGAGATCGAACGAGCCATCGGCGTGCTTCACCTCGCCGAGCGCATAGCCTGAGGCGTTCTTGGTGACGTGGAGCTGGTGTTTACGAATGATGTCGGCATTGTCGAGGATCAGAGAGTCGAGCTTGCGATAGACCTCACCCTCAAAAGTAGCGAGACCCTTTTTGCGATTCAGCTCCCGGGCCGAGATGCGGTAGGTCTCAATGAGCGAGCCATCCGCCAGCACCACTTTAAGCCGCTTCACGAACTGGCGTGTGGTGCCATACTTCACCGTCTTCTCGCCGGCGGCATTATTCGCCACGGCGCCGCCGATACTCGAATAGTCGATACTGGCTGGATACGGCGGCAGGAAACGGCCGTGGGTATGCAGGGCCTGCTGCAGCGTGCGATAGAGAATACCCGGCTGCACCACCACATAATCCTTCTCGAGACGCAGGATACGGTTCATGTGCGCCGGGAGCACCAACTGCAGGCCCTCGCCGATGGAACCACCGGTCTGATCGGTCCCCTTGCCCCGAGGAATCAAGCTAGCCGGTTTGCCCGCCTTGGCGCGGTCGGCCAGGAATTGGACGGCCTTACGGACGTCGGCGGTATTCTCCGGGTAGATCACGGCTTCGGGCGTAATTTGAAAGATACTTGAGTCAGTGGAGAAGTAATCCAACGCGTCGTCGTTGTCCGTCATACTTCCCAGCAGCATCCCTTGGAGCTCTTTGAGATAAGCTTTCTTCATGCATTCATCATACGGTCTGAGCGATAAAAATTCAAAGTTGTTATGGTGGGAATTCGTTGAAGCCTTAGCCGGGTTCTGATCAGAATCAAAAAAAGGGGCATGTCTGATGAAAAGTAGTAAATCATCTGGCCAGCTACTCACTCTCAGCTCCGCTGGGGTAGACCTATTTGCTCACTATGTACAACATGATACAAGATTTATAATAGGTTCTTCGATAGCGTGTTTTTGGCTTGTAGTAGGCCTTAACTATGACACGTTTGACTCGTATTCGTCACCCTTACCATTTTGCGTATTGTACTTGAAAATGAATAACACAAAGTACCCTACCCATTAGCATTGCAGGATAATCTCATATTTACCGGCAAATCTCTTACTGTTCAAGTAGCTCTTTAAGGGGACCGATATAAAACTGTTTCCAGCCGTCCTCGATCGACTCGATTTCTGCCTCCGGCACACCAGTCTGTATTAATTGGATCGTCGTCATGCCGTTCGCTTCCGACAACATAAATTTAACTTTAGATGCCTCGGCCCAATCCCCGCCATACCAATCCTGTTCTAGCCGCTCATGCTTGACCACTTTGGTATTGGTGCCGTGAATGTCACCACTCCACAAGCTAAATTCCGCCCCCTCTTCGTCGCTCATCTCAGCCGGTCCGCCACCCCCAGTCCTCGATGACCGCCGGGTCGACCAAAGCCTCCCAGACAGCATCGACTGGGGCTTTAATGGAGTAGGATTGTTCGATACGTTTGCTCATGCGTCTCCCTCTATGTTATTTCGAGTATACACAAACCGCGTATGAAGCGTTGTTCTTTCCAACCTAAACCTTCGATAGAGTATGAAAGGTTTGGGTTGAGGCGGGAGTGTGACCACTCCCGCGGGCATTAATCAGGGTTGGACCGCAGGTAGATGAGGGCCGTCATAATGGGTTCGAGGGCAGTGGTCTGTACGCCTTCGTCATCGGTGAGGGCTACCACCCACTGCTCTACCAGATCGCAGCCGCGCTGGCGTTCAGGCGCCATCTCGAGCTCGGCACGATGGCAGAAACCAACGAATTCAGCGAAGGCGCCACTGAGAATCTTGGTTAAGCCGCAGGCCTTTACTCGATCGCCGGCAAAGCGCGTCAGATACGGATAAACCGCCTCTACGCATGCCGGTGATTCATCGATAGCCAGGAGTCGTTTCATCATCTCGGCCTCGAGAGGCAGGGTCACCATGATCTCGCGCACTGGAGTGAGCGATTCCGCTACTGGGTCTGTCATGCGTGCTCCAATCTCCGAAGGATCGAGGAATCCAGATTATGTCATAATTTCCGAATATATTCCACAACAACTAAAACCGACCCGTGAGAGTCGGTTTTACAATAAGAGCTGGTGCGCGAGAGAGGAGTTGAACCTCCACGACCTTGCGGCCACTAGTATCTGAAACTAGCGTGTATACCATTTCACCACTCGCGCGGACGACGGATGTAACTGAGTTAGAATACCAGCCTACGACGCACGGATCAAGGCCGTACGGGTCCTTCTACCAGGCGCTGTAGCACCGTCCAATGCTCCACGCCATAAAATCGGTCGGTGGGATCCACGAGCCGGTCGGCCACCAGCCCGGCCGCCTCGTCGCGTACGCCGTATACATAGGCCGTTTGGTAAAGTACGGCGGCCGGGGCGTCGGCGTTCCAGGCCTTTAGAAACGTATCGTATTTGCCCTGTCGCACCTGAGCATCGGTTTTGATACGTCCGGCCTCCAGCGCGCGATCGGCGTCGGGCGAGCTATAGCCCGAGAGATTTACCCCCGGATCCTTGGCCTGTGACGAGTGCCAGAAGGAGTACACATCGGGGTCGGCCCCCAGGTTTACGCCAAAGAGGAGCAATTGGAAGTTGCGGGGCCGCATATAGGTCTGCTGCAGCTCAGTGAGATCAGTGGTCTTAACTGTGAGCCTAATGCCCAGCGGCTCCCATTGGCGCTTAATATCATTGGCCACGCGCGCCAGGTCACCACCACCAAGTGTTACCAGGGTCAGATCCAGGTTTTGACCGTTCTTACTCCGGATCTTTGAACCAGGCGGTAGTACCCAGCTGGCTGCATCCAGAGCCTGCCGGGCGGCGTCGTTACTGAGTACTGGCAAGACGTACCTATCGGTGTAGCCCAGCTGACCGGGTAGGAGCGGCTGCGTGACCACCAACCCCTGGCCCGACTGGGAGCGCTCGATGATGGCATGGCGGTCGAGCGAACTCGAGAGAATCCCACGGAGCGTCTTGTCGGAGAGTAGCGCGTCGTTATTCTGCATAAAGAGCGTGACCTCATCGGGCAGAGTGAGACTGTATTGATTAAGATTGGCAAGTTTAGTGGCCCGTGCTACCGATTCTGGCAAGATACGGCCGGGCGAGGTCACCTGATGGCGCGCATAGGCATCGAGCGTCTGCTGGGGGGTGTCGTAGAGCCTAAAGTCGAACTCATCGAGCTGTGGCTTGCCACCGTAATAGGCCGGATTAGCGGTCAAAGCAATCTCATGGGCCGCCGGCGCATAGGTCTTAATGGCAAAGGGACCGGTCCCTATCGGGTTATGGTTAAAATCGGCTTCCCGAAGCTGCGATGGGTCCACTGATTCTAGCAGGTGACGCGGCACCACCAGGAACGTCGTGGAGTCCATAAACGACTCCAGTGGGCTGGGCAGAGTGAATACCACCGTCTCATCACCCTTGGCGTCCACCTTCACGCCACCCCAGCTCGAGGCCAGCGGTGAGCGTGAGTCAGGATTCTGGATGGCGGCAATGGTGAAGGCTACATCGGTCGCACTAAATGGTACGCCGTCCTGCCACTTCACTCCGGAGCGAAGGTGGAACGTGTAGGTCTTGCCGTCCGGCGAGATGTCCCAGCTCTTGGCGAGGTCCGCCACAATCTGGCGCTTAGCGTTATAACGGGTCAGGCCACTAAAAATCAGACGATTAATATCGGCCGCCGGACCCGTCTGCGGGAGGACCGGATTGAGCATAGAAACGTCACCCACGGCAGCTTCACTGTAGATGCCACCAGGCTGCGGCACCATCACCTTGGTGAGGGCCGCCAGAGTGTTTACCTGATGCAATAAGCCAAAGGCCATCAGCGCCACAAGCCCCCACCACACCAGGAGAAAACGCCGGATTATGCGTAATTGGTGCCATTTACCCCAGATGTGTCGGTCGATATAGTTGGCACTCCAGCGCTGCCAGGTACGCACATCACGCCGAATCCGCCGCGCCTGCCGCCGATAGCGGAATCGCAGGTAGCCCCACATTATGACTTGGCGAGGATGCTGAGGATAACAGAGGCCACAAAGATGATCGAGAGGACGATGGTGGCATTAAAGATGACTCGCTCGGCGCCTCGCTTCGAGCGGTAGAAATTGGAGTCGCCACCAAAAGAGGCGCCGAGGCTCTGACCACGGTTCTGTACCAAGATAGAGAGTACCATGAGTACGCCCGATACTACGGTGATGACACTAAATAGAGTTTTCATGTTTGGGCTCCAATAGATCATTAAGCAGATAGTTTACAATCCAGATGATGACGGCGGCAATTACGGCCGTCCAGAACGAACGCAGATGAAAGCTGGGGTAGATGAGGGTTACGAGGTAGAGCATGAAGGCGTTTACCACAAAGGTAAAGAGGCCGAGAGTGAAGAAGATGGCCGGTAGCGACAGTATCACCACGATCGGTCGGATGAAGGCGTTAACCAACGAGAAGATGAGCGCCGCGGCGATGAGGATAGTGAGGCTATTCCCATAGTCAATACTACCGTTCATCAGAACGGCGGCGGCCCAGAGACCGAGGAAGTTAACGAGCCAACGCAAAATGAATTTACGAATCATAACCGCCGTACTATAGCACGCCGAGCGTCATCAGGCTAGACTAGCGACGCTTCCCCGCTCCCAGAAGGCGTCCCAGGATAAAGACGTTCTTGCCACTCACCGTCATCTGAATCTTGCGTTTCTTGTCCCGCGCTGCGGCGCGCTTATAGGCGCGTTCGATGTGTTTACCGGTACTCATGTTTCTGACACTACCATATCATCGGCCGCCACCGGTGTGGCTACCTCAGAAGCTCCAGCCATATACTCAGCAATGGCACTCGCCTTGGCTGGTCCCACCACGCCAGCAATCTCGTCCTGCGAGGCCGCCTTGAGCCCACGTACCGAGCCAAAGACCCGGATGAGTTTCTTACGCGTGGCCGGGCCAATACTCGGCACATCGTCGAGCTGGCTCGAGGTCTGGCGCTTACCGCGGAGGACGCTCTGATAGGTAATAGCAAAGCGGTGCGCCTCATCTCGGACACGCTGCAATAGTTGCAGAACATGGCTTGAGGGAGGCAATATTATGACTTCCCAATCAGCATTTGTCGTCACCCAAGCCTCGTTGTCCCAGCGGCCGGATGTCCCCTGTGCTACTCGGTTATCACTCGGGATAACAGCAGTGGCAGGACCCACGCTCCGCGGCTTCCGTTGGATAATCTGCTCCTCGCGCTTGGCTAGGCCAATGGCCGGTACGCTTATGCCTAGCTCATCCAGCACGCCCAGTGAGGCCCCGAGCTGCCCCTTACCGCCGTCCACTATAATGAGATCTGGTTTGGTCCACGCCTCCAGATTCTTCGCCGAGAAGCGCCGCCGCATCACCTCGCGCATGTGCTCAAAATCATCGTTGCCATCGAGCTTCATCTTAAATCGCCGGTACTCATCGCGATTAGCCGCGCCATCGGTAAAGACCACCATACTGGCTACGTTATCGGTGCCCTGGAAGTGCGATATATCATACGCTTCGATACGGCGCGGCGCCCCTGTGAGATTGAGCCGGTCGGCCAGGCCCATCAGCGCTTGGTCGCGACTTAAGTCAAAGGCCTCGCGGTCGCCAAAGATCATCTGCTTGCCGAAGGCCCTTAAATCACGTAGCTGATCGCGCGCCGTTGCCGCCAGTTCGTAATGTTGCTGCTTGGAGGCCGTCTTCATCTCCTTCTCCAGCTGATCCATCACTTTGCCTTGCTGGCCCTTTAAATACAGCTCCAATCGCCTTACGTCTCGCCGGTAGTCGATGGCGCTTAAGGTATTCTCTTCTGGTCCCGGGCAGAGCCCCAGATGGTACTGCAGGCAGCCGCGCTTCGGCCAATTGGCATGGGTGACGTAGGGAAATATTTTACGCAACATCTTCATGGCCCGGCGGATCGCATCGCTCTCGGTATATGGGCCAAAGTAGTGTGCCTTGTCGTCCATCGGTCGCCGTACATAGGAGAACACTGGATACTCGTCAGCTGAGATCTTAATGTAGATAAAGCTCTTATCATCGCGCAGGTCGATGTTGTACTTGGGCTTATAGCGTTTAATAAACTCGCTCTCCAGAAAGAGCGCTTCGACCTCGCTCCCCACGGTAATCCACTCGGTATCAGTGATTTCGGCTACCAGAAGGCGCGTCTTGGGGTCGCGGTGTTTGCTCGCCTGAAAATAACTCATTACCCGGTTCTTTAACACCGCAGCCTTGCCCACGTAGATAATCTTCCGGTTCGCATCGCGATGGAAGTAAACACCCGGCTCAGCGGGGAGGGTCTTGAGCTTGTCTCGAAGGGCGTCGGTCATGCAATAATTATACCTGAGTATTGTAAATAGTGTTAATTTATGCTATAAATGCTTATTCGAGCTTTTAGCTAGTTCTTCTACACCAACGGGAGCCACCGATGAAGCGTATCTGGAACGCACTCTGCATCTTGGGCGCATCGATCGCGCTCATCCTGCTCACCGGCACCACCGATGCTTTAGCCAGCGGTACCGGCAACCCAGCGACATAGCTACAGACCCACGCAACAAGGTTGCAATCCTCCAACTTCGCGCTGATTGTGACGACGATCATCTTCGTCGGCACAGTCTCGTTACTAGTCGCTGCTCGGAGAAGCAAAGCCCGAGGCATCTTTATTTTGTCTCTCTACGTCCTGCTCTTCCTAGGTGCGCAGCTTCTTGTCTACTCTTTCACCGTCCACCACTGGATTTAGGGGTAAGCATGAACGAGTCTAGATTTGATCGTCTGATCAACTTCGTCCAGCAACGCCCGATCATGGCGATCGCTTCCGCACTCGTCGCGGTCTACCTGATCAGCTGGATTGCCGTAAACCTCCTGTCGATTCTGGCAATTCTCTTCCAGGCGCTCACTATCGTCCTGGTAGTAATGTTGATCGTCCTGCTGTTCAAGCGGATTGTCAGCAAGCTCATCGGCCACTGACCCCACCGCTCTTCTCGCAGTCACATTAGGCTGCGGGAGGAGCGGTTCGTCTTGTAAAACCACCAGTATTAGGCTATAACTACTTCACGATCCTTCGACGAGGGAGCATCATGGCTGCCGTTCGTTCAAAACGCATTGTTAGGCATCGACCGCTCTCCTTACGCGAACTCCAAATACTCGAACTCTTCGCGCAGGGTCTCGGTAAACACCAAATCGGCGCCCAGCTCCACATCGAGGAACTGACCGTGTTGAGCCATATGGAGCGCATACGAGAGGCGCTCGGCGTACATAGCCGGCCACAAGCTGTGGCGATTGTGCTCCGCCAGGGGCTCATCAGGTATCCGAGTGTTATCTGCAACGAGGTCAAACTCACCACGCGTAAGTGCGCAATTCTCCAATACTTGGCCGATGGATATACCAACAAGGAGATAGGACTGCACCTCTATATCACGGAGAACACCGTCAAAACCCACCTCCGACTCATCGGTCGAAACTTAGGCTTTGCCGCCGAGGCTCAGCGCGAGCTTCTCGTAGCCGTCGCCTTACGTGAGGGCTGGATCGAGTAGATCTGGCCCGCCTTGCCACACTCTAGATAATCGGAGTGTGGCATTTCTGTTTAGTTACAATTATCGGGCACAGGGGTCCAAAGCGGAGCCGGCTGAGATAGGGTTCCTTCCCATCATACGCGATTGCTAGAACGCGGTACGGCAATACCTCCACTATGTGCAAAATCATAACAATGATGTGACGATGTCAATTATAAAGTAAATCAAGCCTATTAAAAGCCAAAAACACGCAAAGAGTATATCTATTATATAAGTTGTATTATTTTGCACATAGTTTTTCGATTATAATGCGACGCGATACCAGATAAGTTCCGAACGTCTTAGCGACTAGCCGAAATACCCACGCTGCCTTGGGTTCCGTAGGCTCCAAAGATAGGCTGTAGCGCATTGATGTCATCAGCCAGGTGTAGGTTATCACCGGCTAAGGTGGTCTGGAGGTTGGTGCCCGTGATGATGGGACTAGATACCGCAATCTTGGCAGCAGATACGGCGGCACCGGTCTCAATGGTCGCCAGATTTGGCACCACTGCTACCTTAGTCGCCAGAATACTGCCGGTGATCACGCGATTGAGTAACGGATCGGTGACGGTGGCCACGAGGCCAGGGCGTACCGCAATAGTCGTGGCACCGAGCCACGGGCGTAGGGCTAGCCCAAATCCAACGCCTATGACGGCCATCACGAGCACCCACAGTCCGAAGCCCAGCAACGGTGAACGAAGACTCATAGTTGTTGTCCCGGCAGTGGTCGGAATAGCGAGTACCAGACTCTCGTGGAACTCACGAGATTTAGCTGAAGTGGGTTTGGACAGACGTGAATTGGATTTTGGCATTTCATCTCCTTACATCCCTCAGCTTTGTAGTTCATTAGTTATTACATATTCGGCCGGGTTGTGTCAATGATAAGCCCCCGTCAGTTTGACGGGGGCGGGAGCGGAAAGGCTGAGACTGGGTCTTCGTACAGGTTGCCTTTCTCGACCAGCTTCTCGAAGGTTGCCTTGCGCGTCGGGCGACGGCGACAGTAGACGGTGTGCACGTCCGACTTGAGCTGCTCGAGTTGCTCGGCAATTTGCGCCGGCGCCATCCCGGGTTGCCGCATGACCTGGACAGCGACCAAGCGATCGAGCGTGCTTCTAACCGCGGCCCGTGCCTTATTAAAGTCGGTCGAATCTGGCTGATCCTCGAGGGGAGTACGCATCAGCCTCGACCACGCGATCACCGCCTTGTCGATGGTACCGATGAGCGTATCGTTGACTGGGATAGACGAAGCGGTCATGTCGTACCCTTCTGATCGAGTGTCGGGTATCAAGTGGCGATTGAACGAATATTACTATACCCCAGTTAGACTCAATAGTCTAGCCTAGCGGTACTATCTAAACCTTGATCGATTCTCCGACTTTAGGCTTGGCGGTGGGCTTAATCTTATTAAACAAGCGTGCCAGATACTTGCCGGTGTGGCTGGCCGTATTCTTGGCCACCTGCTCAGGAGTACCTTGCGAGATGATCTTCCCGCCACCTGTGCCGCCCTCGGGGCCGAGATCGATGAGCCAGTCACTACTCTTAATGACATCTAAATTATGCTCAATGATGAGCACCGAGTTACCGGTCTCGACTAGGGCGTTCAAGACGCCCAGGAGGCGGCGCACATCTTCGAAGTGGAGGCCGGTGGTGGGCTCATCCAAGATGTAGAGCGTGCGGCCGGTGCTGCGGCGGGCCAGCTCAGTGGATAACTTGATACGTTGAGCCTCGCCACCACTGAACGTGGTAGCTGACTGGCCGAGGCGGATATAGCCAAGACCTACGCTGTTTAGGGTCTCGAGCTTACGTCGCACCGGGGGGATATTTTCGAAGAAGCCCACCGACTCCTCCACCGTCATATCGAGCACTTCGGAGATGTTCTTCCCCTTATAGTGGATCTCCAGCGCCTCTCGGTTGTAGCGGCGCCCCTTGCACTCCTCACAGGTCACATAGACGTCGGGCAAGAAGTGCATCTCAATCTTAATGATGCCATCGCCGCGGCAGAGCTCGCAGCGGCCGCCTTTAACGTTAAAACTGAAGCGACCGGCTTTATAGCCTCGAATCTTGGCCTCCGGAGTCTGGGCAAAGAGCTCTCGTATATCGCCAAAGACACCCGTATAAGTGGCCGGGTTACTACGAGGCGTACGGCCGATGGCCGACTGGTCCACACTAATGACTTTATCGAGGTTCTTCATGCCCTCGATGTCATCGTGCTTACCGGGTAGGTCACCGGCGCGGTGGAAGACCTGCGACAGTTTCTTGGCAATAATATCGTTAACCAGGCTGCTCTTGCCCGACCCAGATACCCCGGTGATGCTGACGAGACGGCCAAGGGGAATCTCCACATCGATACCCTGGAGGTTGTGCTCGCGGGCGTTGATTACCTTGATGGACTTGCCGTTGCCGAGGCGCCGTTTACGCGGGATCTCAATGGATCGGGCGCCGGAGAGGTACTGGCCAGTGAGGCTCTCGGGGTTAGCCGCCACTTCGGCGGGGGAACCGGCCGCCACAATACGCCCACCGTGCTCGCCGGCCTCGGGACCGACGTCGATTACGTAATCGGCCATTCGGATAGTGTCCTCGTCGTGCTCCACCACGATCACGGTGTTACCCAGATCGCGCAGGCGGATGAGGGTAGTGATGAGGCGATCGTTATCGCGCTGATGCAGGCCGATGGACGGTTCGTCCAGGATGTAGAGTACGCCCATGAGGCTCGAGCCAATCTGGGTCGCCAGGCGGATGCGTTGGGCCTCGCCACCGGCCAAGGTGTTGGCACTGCGGTCAAGTGTGAGGTATTGCAAACCGACATCACGCAGGAAGGTGAGCCGGGCCCGAATCTCTTTTAAGATCTGTACGGCGATCTGGGTATCGCGTTCACCCAGCTTTAAGCCGTCGAATAATTTCGTCGCATCACCGATGGAGAGCGTAGTGAGATCCACGATGCTCTTGCCGGCGATGGTGATGGCCAAGATCTCGGGCTTGAGACGCTTGCCCAAGCAGACCGGACACTCACGCTCGGCCATGTACTTCTCAATCTCCTTGCGCACAAACTCTGAGTCGGTCTCATGGTAGCGCCGCTCCATGTTGGGGATCACGCCTTCATAAGTAGTGTGATAGACGCGGCCGCCGGGACCCTTCATATTGATGGTGGTCTCACCGGCACCATACAGAATGGTGCGCAAGTCACCCGGCTTCATCTCACTCACCGGCACATCCAGCGAGAAGCCCATGGTGCTCGCCACGCCTTCGAGTAGCTTGGTGTACCAGTTCATGCGGCTAGTTGTCTTGGCCCACGGGCGAATAGCGCCCTCGGCAATGGTCAGGCGGCGGTTTGGAATCACGACCTCTGGGTCTACCTCTAGCCTAGTTCCTAGACCGGTACAGTGCGGGCAGGCACCGTGTGGCGAGTTGAAGCTGAAGTTGCGCGGGGCAATCTCGGGCAATGAAACATCACGGTGAACTGGGCAGGCGAAGTGCTCACTAAAGATTTGCTCCACGTCACTCTCGGTCTGGAGTACCTTGATGATGCCGTCGCTTAAGTTAAGCCCCTGCTCCACCGACTCGGTGAGGCGCTGTTGCATCTCGGAGTCCACGGCCAGGCGATCAACCACGGCCTCCACGGTGTGCTTCTTCTGTTTATCGAGTGTGGGAAACTCGTCGATGTCATAAATTACGTTATTGACCCGGAGGCGAGTGTAGCCGGCCTTCTTTAGCTCTACCGCCACCTGCTTGTGCTCGCCCTTCTTGTCGTCGATCACGGGGGCCAGTAGCATGATCCGCATCTCCTGAGGTAGCTCCATGATCTGATCGACGATCTGACCGGAGGTCTGGCGGGTGACTTCGAGCCCACAGATGGGGCAGTGTGGCACCCCGATGCGGGCGTAGAGCAAGCGCAGGTAGTCATAGATTTCGGTGACGGTGCCCACGGTACTGCGTGGGTTGCGTGACGAGCTCTTTTGATCGATCGAGATGGCCGGTGAGAGGCCGTCGATCTGATCGACATCCGGCTTCTCCATGAGACCCAAAAATTGGCGGGCGTAGGCCGAGAGACTCTCCACATAGCGGCGCTGACCCTCGGCGTAGATGGTATCAAAGGCGAGTGAGCTCTTGCCCGAGCCAGAGAGTCCGGTGATGACGACTAACTGATCGCGTGGAATCTCCACGTCGATGTTCTTGAGATTATGTTCGCGTGCACCGCGGACAACGATCTTGTCAGTCATAAAACCACCGCTGTTACGAAGGTAGATTGTACACGTTTTTTGTTCAGTTGGCAAAGGTTGGGGGTGCCGCCGGGGCGTTATGATTTGGATTGACAAAACTGACTTTTATTGCTACTATAGCGCTTACGTTAAGCGTACCTTCACCGCGCTCCGGCGCTCCATTATGGGAGTACCAATGATTGCCGTCCCGATACTGTTCCTGCTCGGAGTCGTCGCCCTGCTCGCCGTTGGCATTCGCCCTCGCCTGGCTGCCAGCAGTGATGAGAGCGCAGCAGAGAGTGCGGCCATCGCCGCCATCCTGCTCTACGTGCTGGTCTTCATCTGGATCTCTAGCCGCTCGCTCGCCCCCGGCTGGGTCGCCTACCTCATCTTGGCCTTCGGCGGTTACATGGCGTATCGCAGCCAGGTCGCCACTAAGCGAGCGCGCACCGAGCTTCAGCAGCAGCGCGTCAGCTGATCAGGACGGGGGACCGAAGTCCCCCGTCCACCCCACCCTAAACCGGTGGTTTTTTATTGACTTTTAATAGTTTTTATGCTAGAATTGTAACTCCAAACAGATATCCTGATCGGACGCCCCTCGACATCTGGAGTTTCAATGGACGCTCGTCGCATTGCGGTACCAGCGGGTGTCGCTCTCGTTCTCGGCCTGCCCATTCGTCGCCAGCTCGCCAGCGGCGTCAAGCTCGCCGGTCAACGCTGGCGATCAAACCCTGCTGGAACCAGCACCGACATCGTCCTCTCGCTTGCCGGCCAAGCCTTCCTCTGGACGGTCGGCCAGGACTTCATCGGCGTCGGGATGGATCGCAAGTGGGGTCCGGGTCTTGGCCATCGAATCGCCCCTGCGATTCAGCGTCGGCTGCCTGACTCTCCCGCCGTCGCCTGGACCTTAAAGGTCATCGAAATCGCGTCTGACGCGACCAAGATGCCCATCGAGAGTCACCTCTACCGCGAAATCGGGATCGTCCCGGACGCGGTGGCCGCGGCCGTCACCCAGCCGCTCTGGTCGTTCATTGAGGTGGTCGAGAAGATCACCGGATGCATCAACCACCCGGAGCGGGTCAATGACCCCAAGCAGGTGGCCGACAGTATCTCGTCGATCTATGGCACCTGGAGCCGCAACGCTCTGAGCCTAGCCTTCCTTCGCTACGGCCGCGCCTACCGTTCCAGAGTGGGCAGCCCGATCGAACGGGGGCTGGCTCATGTACTGCCGGCCGGAAACGGCTAACCCAACAGTCCAAGGTACCCGGTCGCTCACTTCGAGCGGCCGGGTACCAACCCAACCTTCGGCTTCGGCCGTTTTTATTGTACGCAAAATTAGACCCCGGCCAACTCAAGGCGAGTCGGACCGGGGCAGGTGGATGGGACGTTGGAGGATGCGGTCGAACCAGTAGCCGATCCGGCCACGCTTGAACCAGATCAGCACCAGGGTGACGGCCAGATCGGCGCGCAGGAAGGCTATTTCATGGATGTCCGGCAGCGCGATGTAGCCGTAGATTAAGACCAAGACCCAGGTGATCGCCAGGTAGAAGAGTGGCGTAAACCAGATACCGAAGCGCTTGTAGAGCGGGCCATTGACTGAGATATTACTGATAACCCAGCAGAGGCCAAAGATGACCCCACCGAGGATGAGCGCCCAAGTGGGCACTGGCCGGTTTCTGACGAGGCCAATTAACGCGCCCCAGAGCAAAACCGAGTCGCCCCACTTCTCGTAGGTATCGCCGGTCCCGCTCACCAGCCCCCAGCGTCGCGCGATGGCACCGTCGAAGATATCGGTCGCGACGCCCAGTAGCAGCAGCCCGAACGCTATTTCCCAGCTGGCACGCATTGCCGCCGCATAGACCGCGATCCCGATGGGAATGCGCAGGGCGGACAGGATGTTTGGTACTTGGTACTTCGACAGCTGAGCCATCACAACCTCCCCTCGAGGTCTCGGACGAATCCAATGTGCCCAGTTATAGCACTATCAAAGCCAAAAGTCCATGCTTATCTAGCCAATTATGGGAGCTTTCATAACAATATTTGCCTGTATCAACACATTCATTGGAATAATCACCAAAATAGTGTTGCAATAACATCGATTCGAGCGCACCATGAGCACATTCGCTTAACCCGTCGCAACTTCACAACCAGACCCTTCAGGAGGGCACGATGCACACAGTCTTCACCGGGGTGCATAGCGCCCTACAGAAGTTTTGCCGCTCGATCGATCTCCGCGATCGTTACCCGCGCAGCTACCGCTGGACCAAGCGTCTCGTCCTGCCCATAGGATACACGGTGCTTGCCGTCATGCTGAGCCTCTGGTTCACCCCGTCCGAAGAGGTCACGGCCTATGGCCAGACCGTTGAGGTCGGTGCCGCTGGGCCAAGCTTCAACTTCTCCGGACCCGGTGTGGCCAATCTCTTTGGCGAAGGCACGCTCGATACTGTCCAGCACTTCGACGGACCGATCCGGCCGAGCATCAGCTGGCTACATTTCAACCGTAACCAGGAAGCCGGCCAGTTCATCCAGTCTAAGGTGACTCACGGTAAGCGAGTGGTCACCACCAACACGCATGAGGTCGGACAGGCTCTGGCCACTGGCTGGACTCACTACTTCGTGCGTTTCGTCCTCTACACCGGGCTAATGGTGATAGTGCCCTATCTCTTGTGGCTTGGCCTCCGCGCCATGTTTAGCTCCAAGGAATCAACGATACGACGTGGCCAGCGCTGGCGGTTCGTCCTGCCCACGGCCGTCTTTGCCATGTTAGTGGCCAGCGGCTGTGTGGCTCTCACGGCCATGAGCGCGACCGAGCAACTCGGTCAGGTTACAAACCTAGCAGATCTCGTGGGTAACGCTCACTTTGCCCCGGTACCGGCAGCGGTAGGTAACGAGCGCAAGGACGTGGATATCGTCGTGATTGGCGACTCCACGGCCGCTGCCATAGGTAACACGCCCGTATCTCCAGCCACCTCCGACGATAAGGCCTGCCAGCGTTCCTCGGATGCCTACGGCCCGGTACTGCAGACCTACACCGGCCTGCGAGTACTCAATCTGGCCTGCAGCGGGGCCACCCTCGCCAGCGGCCTGCTGGACACCCAGTATGCGGGTGGGCACTTTGTCCCACCTCAGCTAGGGGTACTAAAGTCCATCACCTCGGCCAGTGTGGTCATCGTGAGCATCGGTGCCAACGACGTGAACTGGTCGGACTCGCTTCACCTCTGCTACGGACTCGCGAGCTGCAACGACAACGTCACCAACCTGCTCTTTGCGAGCCGGCTCGATGCGTTCAAGGTGCAATACGCGCAGCTCCTGCAGCAGCTCGTTGACCTACCGGCTAACCCCACGGTCATCGTGAATCTGTATTACAACCCGTTCGGCAATAAGTTCGACTGTCACGACCTGCAAGACGCCGGGGCACCGGTGAGCTCTCCGGCTGGCTACAGCTTCTCGGCCGATCCCGGGCACAACAATCAGGCTCAGAAGATCCACGACAAGATCGACCCGCTCACGGCCGATCTCAATCAACTCAATGACGTGCTTCGCGAGGGAGCCAAGAACTTTGGCTTCCTTACCGCCACGCCGCACTTTGAGGGCCACGAGCTCTGTTCGGACCAGTCGTGGGTGCAGGGTCTCTCCGACCGAGCGCCGTTCCATCCCACGGCAGCCGGCGAGCTCGCCATCGCGGCGGCCGACCAGCCGCTGATCCCAGCTCCCAAGCCGCTCGCCACCACCAATGGCGTCACCGCGGCCGGCTCTCACTCAGAGAGTCCCGGCCCCTAGTCCACCAGCCCCCGGTCGCAGCTAGCGACCGGGGGCTTTTCCATACTCGGAATCCTATCAGCTCCTAACGGTGGCTTTGACTGCCAATTGGACGCAGATAATATTTGACCTTATTGGTCCCATCATTTTGAAGTGTTGGCTTAGTAGGATGATGTTCCCATGCAACCAGCTCCATAGCCGCCACGTTCGTCGGATAGATGGTGGTGGTGAACCGATCTGGCTGACGATCATCGGGTACAGGCTCACTACCAGCATACAGGCTCGTACCAAACGCGGCGAAAAGAACATCGCGTTGTGTGGCATCGAACTCATCCCCCTGCTCGAGGTCCATGAGCGTGGATGAACTTCCGGGTCCCGGGTTAGCCAAGTAATCATTCACCCTCTTCACCACTCGTTTAAGCTCGCCACGAATTGATGCCTCAGAAACACGCTCCCCGCTCCCCCGCGGGTCGACCTCGTCTTCTCCATGCCAGAGGCGTGGGGACTGCCCGAACTGCCGCTCGAGCGCAGCTAGATTCTGTTTTAAAGCCGAGTTCTCGGCCAGATCGGCGAGCTCACGCACGAATTCACTCGCCTTGACGAGCTCGGCGGGCGCATCGACCTCCGTTGCACCGAGCGCCGCCATCTCGCCCGCTCCGGTGAATCCAGCATCCTTAACCTCGATATTCCCTACACCTGTGCCATCTCCTGGCTCTGCCATATCTGTTCCTTTCTGGTGATATTAGAATAACTATACCATTAGGATTAAATGGCGTGCTATGGCCTCAATCAGCCACAAACCTCAGATATTAGCGGCGCCCTCGTTTAGGCTTGGGCGCGACTGACTTTATCCCACCCTTGAGCTCATCGAGCTGGTCGCGCAAGGCGGCGGCCTTCTCAAACTGCAGGTTCTCGGCTGCCATCTTCATCTGGGCAGTGAGGTCCTTGAGCAGCTGCTGGCGCTCGTCTTTAGGGATCTCATCGATATTAAACGACTTTATGTCGGC
Source organism: Candidatus Saccharimonadia bacterium (assembly GCA_038244255.1). GTDB lineage: Bacteria > Patescibacteriota > Saccharimonadia > UBA4664 > UBA4664 > JBBRTP01. The sequence continues at coordinate 1,430 of JBBRTP010000003.1, read as the reverse complement.
CGTCTCGGCCTCGGCCTGCTGCTGCATGCGCTCACTCATGGCCTTCTGAATTCCAGCTGGCGTGATGCCGTGCTCAACGTTGTAGGCAACCTGGACCTTACGCCGTGCATCGGTGGTATCGATGGCGGCCTTCATACTGCGCGTCACCGAGTTGGCGTACATGATGACTCTGCCCTCGACGTGGCGCGCCGCGCGACCAATGGTCTGAATGAGCGCCGATTCACCGCGCAGGAAGCCCTCCTTATCGGCGTCTAAGATTGCCACCAGCGAGACCTCGGGCAGGTCAAGACCCTCCCGCAACAGGTTAATGCCCACCACCACATCGAAGACGCCCGCGCGGAGGTCCTGCAGGATGTCGACACGATCGAGGGTATGAACCTCAGAATGTAGGTATTGCACCTTAATACCGGCCTCAGCCAGGTATTCGGTAAGATCCTCGGCCATGCGCTTGGTGAGCGTGGTCACAAGCACCCGCTGCCCCTTGACGACCGTCGCCTTGATTTCGGCAATGAGGTCGTCTACCTGGTGCTCCACCGGCCGTACGCTGATCTCCGGATCAATCAGTCCAGTAGGGCGGATCACCTGCTGCACCACCTGTGAGCTGCGCGACAGCTCGAGCTCGGCCGGTGTCGCACTCACGTATACCACCTGATTCAGATGGCGATCAAACTCGGGGAACTTCAGCGGCCGGTTATCGAGGGCGCTGGGCAGGCGGAAGCCATACTCTACCAGCGTCTCTTTGCGCGCCCGGTCACCGTTATACATCCCCCGCACCTGCGGCAGCGTAATGTGTGACTCATCGACAAACATTAAGAAATCATCGGGGAAGTAATCAAGTAGTGTGGCTGGCTGCTCGCCCGGCTCACGATCACTCAGATAACGCGAGTAGTTCTCAATGCCGCTCACAAATCCGGTCTCGGCGATCATCTCGATATCAAACTTGGTGCGCTGCTTGAGTCGCTGTGCCTCCAGGAGCTTACCCTCGCGCTCGAACTGGCCGACGCGCCCATCGAGCTCCTCGCTAATCTTGACCACCGCCTGCTGCAATTGCTGCTGCGGGGTGACGTAGTGCTTGCCGGGAAAGATCTTGAGTGACGGCTGCTCGGCACCGAATTCACCAGTCAGCGGGTCGATACTACGAATTCGCTCCAGCTCATCACCGAAGAATTCTAAGCGGTAGCCCGTCTCCTCACCGACCGGCCAGATGTCTACGGTGTCGCCCCGGACTCTAAAGGTAGCTCGCTCGAAGCTGGTATCGTTGCGCTTGTATTGAATATCGTTGAGCTGGCGGAGAAGTTTGTCGCGCAGACGTCGCTCCCCCACCTTGAGCTCGACCGTCATCGCGGTGTAATCGCTGACGTTACCGAGGCCATAGATACAGCTCACCGAAGCCACAATAAGTACATCTCGGCGCGTTAATAGGCTCATGG
>JBBRTP010000002.1:0-25547 GCA_038244255.1 Candidatus Saccharimonadia bacterium | reverse complement strand
CATCAGCCCCATTTCGTGCACTTCACCGCCGAATGCCTTCACGGAATACGCGTGACCGAATTCGTGCATCAGTTTGAGAAGCGGAAACAGCAACCACAGGATCAGCAGATTTTCCGGCATCAGCACGCGGTCGAGCATGGTCTCCGTGAGCTCGCGCCAGTGTGCAGCGCCCATGAAAAGCGCAGTCCCCACCACGGCCAGCCCTATCACGCCAGTTGGAGCGATCACGTTGCGAGTCCAGTTTCCCGATCCAGTATCGACCCAGTCAACTGAGTCGGCGTATGAGTCGTAGTGATTCACGTTTGTGGATCCACCAGAATCGATCCAGGAGGCAATCCGAAGCAGCGGATCCACCGTATAGGAGCGGGTGCTGGCCGTCTGCGCCTCAGCCTTAATGACATTGTTTGCAAAATATGAGATGCTCACGGCTCCGCTCGAGGTGCCCGAGGCGTCGATCGCGGGCGTGGACGTCGCTCTGCCAAGCGTATCGTAGCTATATGTCCCGCTACCCGCCCCAACACCCGTGACTGTAGTTGCGGTTAGCCGGTCAAACGAATCGAAGCCTTCGGTCCGTGCGCTTGTAGCGCTTCCGCTACTCGGGGGAGGAGGGGCCAAGGACAGGGGTGGAGGGGCGCCAGGCACAGAGGAGCCGCCTGAGATGGCTTGAGCAGGCGGGGCGGTCAGCAGGGCCAAGACAAGGGTCACCAGCAAAACACCGATCGAGCCCACAGATCGTCTGAGCACGATAGTTGAGGTATCCCTCGTTTGTCTCACGCCCGACAAGGTATCGGAACGGAGTCACCGCTACAAGGTCTAGCGCTGGCCGGCTCGACGGCGACGCAGCCGGCGACCTGCCACGGCAGCAGCAGCCCCTAACACCAAGAATGCCGTCAGCGTCGTGGCGAAGCCGATCGGTAATATTTCGACATAGCTACCAGAGTTGCAGATATTCTCTGGATGTACTATCAGAGCGACTTGTGGCCAGCCAATGGACCAATCCTTCCCGGCAGCGTTGCACGTTGCTGCGGTCAGAATTGAGGGACGTTGGAAATAGACAATCATTTTCGAAACTTGAGGTTAGTCATTCTCAAGTCATCTTAGAGTAATAAGAATCAGATTGCCAGTATTGCCGTTGCGTTCCCGAGACAATCGGCGCATACTGCTGACAAATAGGGACAGCCGTGGAAACGAATGAGCGACATAAACTGAGTGACGAACTCCGTCGTCTGCGAGACGCTGACGGTCTGACCGTGCGCCGGCTGGCCGATCTCAGTGGTCTGACTCCGTCGACGGTCAGCCGTCTGGAGACCGGGCACATCGACTCGCCGCGACCCGAACACCTACAACGCCTGGCCCGCGCCCTGGACGCTGACATTGAAGACCTCTACTCCCTGGCCGGCTACCTCATGCCCGAAGGCCTCCCCGAGCTGGCGCCCTACCTGCGCACCAAGTACGGGATGCCCGAACAAGCCGTCGCCCAACTGGATGAGTATTTCCAAGCTCTACGAGACCGCTGGATCACAACCAACGCCCGAGAGGAGGGAAGCCATGCCCGAGGAGACCATCACCGACCGTAGCGTCCTGGCACAAGTCCGCGACCTCGTCCCGCCCCGACCCCTGACCCCTACCGAGAGCCGCCAGGTCCTGGAACGTCAGGCCACCCGCCTGCTGAAGCTCATGACCGTCGCCGGACCGCCGGTGCCCATTGAGCAGATCCTGACCGAGCTCCCCCGGGTCGAGATCCGCCGCTCCCCGGGCTTACGCACCTCCGGGCGGACCGAGTGGGCCGGGAACCGCTGGATCATCCTGGTGGCCGAAGATGAAGCCCACGTCCGGCAGCGGTACTACATGGGCCACGAACTCGCCCACGTCATCTACCACCCGCTCGCAGACCTGTCCCTGGCCGCCACCGACACCATCGACGCGGTCACCCGGCTGGAGAAGTCGTGCGAGTACTTCGCCGCATGCCTCCTGGTCCCCCGTCTGTGGATCAAGCAGGCCTATTTCGAAGACCGCATCCAAGACGTACCGTCGCTAGCACGGCTCTTCGGCGTCTCCTGGATCGCCATGCGAGTCCGCCTCGAACAGCTCGGCCTGATCCCCACCAGCGACCCCCGGAGGTCAACGTGAAGCGCGCCGTCCTCTACCTGCGTGTCTCGACCGTGGGACAGGTCAAGACCGATTACGACCCCGAGGGCATCTCCATCCCCGCCCAACGCGAGGCCTGCCAACGCAAGGCCCAACAGCTCGGCATCGAAGTCGTCGACGAGTACGTCGAACCGGGCAAGAGCGCAACCACGATGGAGAAGCGCCCGATCTTCCAACAGATGCTCGAACGGTTCAAGACCGAGCGTGACGTCGACACCGTCATCGTCTACAACCTGTCCCGGCTCAACCGCAACCGCATCGACGACGTCAAAGTCATGGTGGCCCTCAAGGCCTACGACGTCACCCTGGTCTCCGCCCAGGAGAACATCGACGCCACCCCCTCCGGGCAACTCATGCACGGCATCCTCGCCGCGATCAACGAGTACCGCTCCAGCTCCGACGGCGCCGACATCCGCTACAAGATGGGTCAGAAGATCAAGAACGGTGGCAGCGTCGGCCGCGCCAAACTCGGCTACCTCAACGTGCGCGACACCACCGAAGGCCGCGAGATCCGCACCATCGAGGTCGACCCGGAGCGGGCGCCGTTCATCGTCCAAGCCTTCGAGCTCTACGCCACCGGCAACCACACCCTCAAGACCCTGCACGCCGAGCTAGACAGGCGCGGCCTCCGTACCCGTGCGAGTGGTCGCTGGCCGTCCGGGCCGGTCTCCATGACCAAACTCGCCGTCATCCTGCGCGACCCGTTCTACACCGGCGTCGTGACGTACAAGGGCGAGCAGTTTGACGGACGTCACGTGCCCCTGATCACCCGCAAGCTGTTCGACCAGGTGCAGCTCGTCATGGACGGGCACGCCAGCGCCGTCGAACGCGACCGCAAACACCCGCACTACCTCAAGGGCACGCTGTGGTGTGGCGCCTGCCACGACCGTGGCGTTGAGTCTCGCCTCCTCCTCCAGCGCAGCGTTGGCGCCTCCGGGGGCGAGTACTTCTACTACTTCTGCCGAGCCACCCAGTCCGGCCAGTGCTCATCGGCCTATCAGCGGGTGGAGGCGATCGAGGACGCCATCCTTAGCAACTACGCCCACGTACGGCTCCCCGAGGGCATCGCCGACCGGCTCCGCAACCTTCTCGACGCCACGCTGGCCGACGACGAGCGCACCCAACGTCTTCTCGCCGCCCAACGGGCCGCGCAACTCCGCGAGCTTGAGACCGCCGAGGAGAACCTGCTCGACCTCGCCACCGAGGGCAAAGTCGCCAACGCCAAAATCCGAACCCGTCTCGCGAGCCTTGCCGACAAGCGAGCCGCGATCGAAAAGACCGCCGCGGGGACTATCGCGAACCTGGCGGCTGGCGCAGCAGTCCTACGCGACGCGATCGGCCTGATCGACGACATCCAGTCGCTCTACCGGCAGTCCAGCGACGAAGGACGCCGAATGATCAACCATGCGATCTACAAGAAGCTCTACGCCGACGACGGCGTGGTGACCTCGGAGCTTTTCGCCGAACCGTTCGACGCCCTGCTGGGCTTGCGGTCGTCCCGTGCGCGCTACGAGCGGCGCCGGGTCTCAACACGCGCAAGCGGCGCCCCGAGGGGCACCGCTTGGCGATCTTGGACCTCGACAGACCTGCTAGCGCTCGCTCTTTTGGGCGAGAGTTCTAGTAAGGCTGTCATGGTGGAGCATAACGGGATCGAACCGTTGACCTCTTGCATGCCATGCAAGCGCTCTACCAGCTGAGCTAATGCCCCGAGGTTTTCGGGCGGCCAATACGTGAACTACAGTTGGAAACTTTACCAGAAGTTAGCCCCAGCGACAAGGGGATACGACCCTAGTATCAAACAAAATAGCAGACCCAGAAATTAACCGAGTCTGCTATTTGTAATTCGAAACCACCTGAATCGCCTGTTTCATCATATTCTACAATCCAACTAGCGTTGCCACCAGCGAACCGGTGATAAAGAAGTGGTATGCGACAAATGCGATGATACTGGCCGATCCAAGTATGCTCAATAGACGTCTAGTGTTCATTTAGCGGGTCGTGAACTTAGCGCGGGCAATATACATGACAGCCCAAACCACGAGAGTAACAACTGCAACGAGTGCAACTTCTACCCAGAGGTTCGCGCCGGTCTGAGGCAATACTGCCGCGGTGGTAACACCTGCTACAACGGGCACTGCCGTCACTAAGACGGGTAATCCGCTTCCAGATCCGTACATATGCGTATCCTTTCTATTTAATAACTGTCTCGGCTGCGATCTTGTATCGTCGGCCGGCCGTGTCCCAACCTGCAGCTGCAGTTTGAAACTTGCGTCGGACGACGATTTCGTACCAAGACTTTACAAAAACCGCGAGATTCACGATTCTAAGAGCATAAAAGAGCGGGAACGCACCCATAATATCAGCACGTTTGTTCAGCACGGATGCCCAGATGGATAGACCCATGAAGATGATGAGGTCATTAATAAACAGTACGGCGAGTGGTGCATAATTCTGCGTCCACCAAGCCATGAGAGGAAATATCATGAGCTCGACGATCAATATCCACTGCTCGAGCATGATGTAGCCCATGTAAGCGTCGATGCGCTCAGGGCGGAAGCCAATGTGGTGACGCTGCATGACTTGGAAGTTGCCACGATACCAGCGGCTGATCTGATTGTAATAATCGTTAAAATCTTTCGGATCCTGAGTATAGGCGTTGGCCGACGGGATGAAGGCAATTTTGCCGAGCTTGAGGCGGTGAATCTGCATGGTGATGTCCATGTCTTCGGTGAGGGTGCCGCCGTCAAAATCTAGCTTGTCGAGAATGTCAGTACGGTAAACAGACGTCGGTCCGGGAATTACCGGAATGACGCCAAGCCCAGCTTGAATGCGACGCATAATTTCAATACCAACGGTGTATTCGTATACACGATACTTTGAGATCCAACCACCCGGGAGACTTTGGATGTGACCCGTTGCAGCCACGTATTTGCGCGAAAGCTTGCTTCGGATGGCCATAAAGTAGTCGGGGGCAAAGGTTCCGTCGGCGTCGGCGACGTGCATCCAGCGGTAGCGCGTAACGATTTCAAACTTCGTGATTCCCTGGCGGATGGCCTTGGACTTGCCACCGGATTTCACGGTTAGAACGTTACTCTCGCCCAATAGTCCGATGGCAATCTTGGCTGTCCGATCCGTCGACGAATCGTTCACAACGAAGATATTCGAGGCTCGCTGGCCAGCGTTGATGGCCGAATTGATCGTAGCCGCAATCACTAACTCCTCGTCGCGCGCGGCAATGATTAGTGCTAGAGGTCGCTTGTAGATGCGGTGCTTTGACACGAAGTGACGGGCTTTATTTGGCTTATTCATAGACATCCTATTTCGCCGCCTTCACGAGTTGGGGTTTAACCTCGGCATAGGCATCGCGTATGGTAGACACTTTCACTCCGGAAGCTTTGAGTGACTGCATATCAGAAGCAAAGTCCTGTGGTGTACGGGCATACTGGCCCGAATTTGTGTCGATCTGGTGATAGACGAGGATCAACCAAACGCGGTTGAGCTTAGCCGTGTCGATCCAGGCAGAGATCTGCGCATCCGTGGTTGTAGAGCTAACATTCTGCACTTTGAGCGCGTAAGGATTGGTGGAATCGGCGGTATTAAAGCCAACGTCCGTGGATCGAGCCGTCGAGTACGACTTGGCCAGCGCCGCCTCGGTCACAGCGTTATAAGTACCCAACGGTTCGGCAAAATCGGTAACCGTACCGAAGCACTTAGTCAGGTCGGCCTTGGATCGGGTCAGTTCGAACTGCAGATTCTTTGTGGTCTGCTGAGTGAGATCCACGTGGTCAACCGTATGTGATGCAATCTCACTGCCGGAGTGAGCAAAATCGTAGACATCGGCGGCACTCATATACGATTTATTCGTGCCGAGGTAGCCGGATACCAGATACTGCGTCGACGGCAAGTTGTCCCGCTTGAGTACTGGCAGCGCATTGTCGTGAATACTCTTCCAGCCATCGTCGAACGTGACCGAAACTAAGGCGCGGTTAAAGCTTTGGGAACGTGCGGTAGTGAGCGAATTGGCATCGGTCTCAAGCCAGCCTTTAGCAGCTAGGGGGTGGAAGACGACCGCCGTGGTGATGTTCTGCGGAATGAAGAAATCTACGGCGTATTTGGCCCAGACTGAACTGGCTGGAGTACTTGCGAGGTTGATGTACTGAGTAGTTCCACTCCCATCGGTGATCCCGAGAATAGCGCGGGTGGTCACATTTGAGCGATAGTAGTCACTATAAACGTAATACTGCCCGGACGTTACGGGGACGGCGTCATGGTACCAGTCGCCATCGCCACTAGTATAGCTAGAGATATCAACGCGAGCCGCCGTTGCGCTGTTATAGCCACTGACAGCTGAGAATGATGCGTTGTTAATACCATAGACATTAGTGCGCCAGTTATTTGGCACCCCACCAGATTGCGTCTCGAAGCTAGAATTTACGATAATATTTGAACTCGTAAGAGTTGTCGCATTGATGGCGGAAGGTGAACTAAAGTTGTTAATACTGACCTCGTCGGAAGTATCTGCGTCGGCTGCGACCGCTCCCACGTTGGTAGAGTGCGTCAAGAATGCACCGGAGATGCAGCGTCCTTCGGTGATTTGGCGCACCGGATCATGCCCGGCCGCAACGGCGGCAGAGTAAGTTCCGAAGATGAGGAGACCGGCCAGTGCCAGCCCAATAATGGACTTCTGCTTCATAAAAACCTTACTTAATTTGGGAATTGAACATCATATACCAAATTGTACGGTTTGTCAATTTTGTGACATGCTAATGTTTCTCGTTTGACGGGCTGGCTACTTTGGTCTTAGATTGATACCTAGCCTTGAGGGTTATGAAGAATGCTAACGGGTAGCCACGTTCATGGCTTACTGCGCTCCAGGGGGAGCAAACATTGCGGATAATGCGATACATTGTGGCCTTCTTGCTGGTAGCTTCACTCTGCTGGGTAGTAATTCGGACTATTAAGTCCGACGACCACCATTCCGTGGTAGTCGCGCCGTCGTCTATCCCGGCCGAGTTACGACTGGCCCAATCATCCAGTCCGACCGTAATAGTAGCTGCACTTAAGGTGGCCGATCTGAGCGATGCTCATGCCAAGGAGATTGCTATGGAACTCGTCGCCAGCGCCGAAAACTCAACGCTCGATTGGAAGAACCAGTACGGCTTCATCGAAGACATCGGTGATGGCCGTGGCTACACCGGCGGGATTATCGGCTTCAGTAGCGGCACGGGCGATATGCTCGACGTCGTTAAGGCCTATACCAAGGCAGCGCCGAGGAACCGATTGGCTAGATACTTGCCAGCGCTAGAAACCCTCGCCGCTAGCGGCAGTGACGCGCATGCCGGGCTCGATGGATTTGTGTCGGACTGGCGGTCAACCGCTGACGATATACAGTTTCGGGCAGCGCAAAACTCAATTCGCGACACCGAGTACTTTAATCCAGCCTTGCTGCAGGCTAAGGCAGATGGCCTCCACATGCTCGGACAGTTTGCCTACTTCGATGCCATCGTAATGCACGGACCAGGCGCAGATGCGGCTAGCTTCGGCGGTATCCGATCGACCGCTATTAAGCATGCACGTACGCCCGCGCAGGGTGGTAGCGAAACGGTCTATCTTCAGGCGTTTTTAGCGGCCCGTAAGGCCGTAATGCGCCAAGAAAGCGCACACACTGATACGAGCCGGATTGATACCATGCAGGCGCGCTTCGTGGCGAGCGGTAATCTAACGCTGATGCCACCCCTCTCATGGACTGTCTATGGCGATAAATTCACTATCCGCTAGGATAACCAATAAGCTGCAAGAATAATTGCGAAAAATGGCTATAGTTGCATAATAGTCTTGATTATTATTACGATTTGTTCTATAGTAGACAATCACCCATCGCCCCATCGCCCAAGGAGCACTCGTGAAGTCCCTGAACAATCTAGTTCGCGTCGGAATCTCGACGCTCGCGGCGAGTGCGCTGCTGCTCGGGGGACTAGTATCCCCGGCTAGCGCCGTCACTCCCAACCTGTTCCCATCCGACGACGGCGTCGTCACGGCTGGAGCCCCCGCGGGCTACAGTAACACTGGTGCCGCAGCCGGTGTCACCTACAGTGTCGTAAGTGGCCACACTGGAGCCAATGCGCTCTGGATCGACCAGACCGTCTCCACGGTCCACAGCTGGTTCGCCAACGCTGTGCCGGCCGCTCCCGGCCAGTACGCCTACACGGACGCCTACCAGTCCAGCGTGGTGAGCGAGGTTGGTGCCGACTTCTTCGGAACGTCGGGCAACTACCTCAGCTACGCCTGGCTGGGTACCGTGCCGGCCTGCCCCAGTCCCAACTGGTGCACGTCCACCTTCACCGTTACCGTTCCTACGGGCGCGGCCATGGTGGACGTGCCGCACGACATCTACTCGGCCGGCAACCTGACGATCGACGACTTCAGCCTCACGGCTGGCGCCATCGCACCGCCACCCCCGCCGCCGCCCACTACTCCTCCCATTAGTACGACGGCCGGACAGACCACCAACGGCGGCCTCGAGACCATCGATGCCACCAGCGGCCTACCAAGCTACTGGGGAAACGGACAGTGGGGCGCCAACGATGGCAAACTGTCGGCTGTGAGCACCGCTCACTCCGGCGGCAGCGCCGTCAGGGCAGAGATCTCGTCGTTCACCAACGGCGCGGTTGATCTGTACCAGAAGATTCCGGTCGCCGCCGGCAAAACCTACAAGGTTAGTGTCGCGGTGGCGTCCAACGTGGCCGTCCAGGTCGGCGCTCAAGGTGTCGACACTACTGGTAAGGAGATCAACTGGACGACCGTCGCCAATGTTACGGCCAACAACACCGGCACCACGCCGGCAAATTGGACTGTGGCAACCGGCAGCTTCACCGCACCGGTGGGCGCGGTCTACGAGGAGCTCTTCGTTCCTCTCGGCGGCGTCGGATGGGTCGTCAGCGACGACTACACCGTCACCCCCGTCACGGCCCCGGCTAGCTTCACCACTGGCATGGTCACCGTGGCGCTGGATGATGGCTGGACGAGCCAGTACACCAACGGCCGCCCCATCCTGGTAGCCAACAAGATCCCGGCCACCTTCTACATCATCGGCAACGAGATCGGCGACACCCCCGACTACATGTCGGCGACGCAGATCAAGCAGCTGGTGACAGATGGTAACGAGATCGGCAACCACACCTGGGACCACCCAGATGCGCCGGTCACGCTCAACACCATGACGGCGGCACAGATCGACGCCGAGTTCACGCAGGCTCAGACGACCATCACCAGCAAAATCGGTGTAGCGCCTACCACCTGCGCCTACCCGGAGGGTTCGTACAACGCCACCGTGCTCACCGAAGCAGCCAAGTACTTCAAAGGCTGCCGCTCGGTGGACACCGACACCACGACCAACGGGGCCAACCTCCCCGGGCCGCTCGTGGCCGACCCGCTGTACAAGTACCGCTTGATGGACGTCAATATCACCAGCGCCACGACCGTGGCACAGGTGAAAGCGGCCATCAACTACGCCAAGGCCAACCGCGTGTGGGTCATCCTGACCTACCACGAGGTTGTTACCAAGGCCAGCCAGCGGAAGGGTGGCGATCAGTATTACACGCTCACCGCCGCGTTCACTACCGAGATGGCCTACCTGCGCACCAGTGGTGTGCCGGCCATGACTCTCTCGGGGGCCACTGACTGGACTTTGGCCCAGCTCTAAGCCCGTTCCACCCGGTTCGCAAGAACCGGCTAGCCCCACTTCGTGGGCGGCTCATCACTTCGATGAGTCGCCCCGAGTGGGGCGTTTTCTTACCAAAAACCGCCCAGTAGGGGCGGTTCGAGATTACTCAAGTAACAACCGAGCTGAAAGTCGACAACGATACTCCAAGATTAATATGGTGACAGGACGTGCCTATTAGCTAGAAACTTGGCCGTAATCGTGGCCTGCAGACAAGCCTAATGCAGGTTAAAGGATGCGATAATACCCCAAGCTATGAGGCCGACCAGCAAGAAGACCAGGAAGACTCCCACCGTGGCGCCGATACCAAAGCGAAATCCATCTAGGTAGGTCACATTAGCCTTGGGCTTGCGCGCTGAGACGGCATCGGACAGGAATGTGCTGTCATTATTCTTTACCATGGCCTAATAGTAGCATAAGCGATAAACCTGGCTAATTCTGACGACGCAGCGTGGCCGCACCTAGAACGAGCGAGCTGATGGTCACCGCTAGCACCACAATGATATCGCGACGTAGATCAGCGCCATTGGTACCGGAAGCCGCCAGATTCATAGCGTCGATCGCGTAGGTTAAAGGGAAGATATTAGCGAGCCATTGCAACGGCTGCGCCATAAGATCTCGCGGTATCAACATTCCACAGATGAGAATTTGCGGCAGGACGAAGGCCGGCATAAACTGTACGGCCTGAAACTCGGTGCGGGCAAACGCGCTTAGGAAGAGGCCTAGTGACATGCCGAGAACAGCGTTTAACACGGCGACCCCTACCAGATGCCATTCGGGTCCCTGCACACTCAGGCCAAGCCAGACTAGGGAGATGGTCGCCACCAGTACAGCTTGGATGCTAGCAAGCATTGCAAAAGCGATAGCGTAGCCCAGCAGGAAATCAAGCTTAGACATGGGCATGGCAAGTAATCGTTCGAGGGTACCGCCGCTGCGCTCACGCAGAGTAGCGATGGAGGTGAGGATGAACATGATGGTGAAAGGGAAAATACCCAAGACGTACGGCCCGATGTGGTTAAACGTGGCGGGCTGGCCGTCGAAGACGTACTTCATGAGAGCCATTAGTACGCACGGCACTACCAGGATCAGTGCGATGGTACGCGGATCGTGGCGCAATTGGCGCAAGACCCGACCGGCTGTGGCAGTGGTACGGTATGGGCTCATTTGGCCTCCACCAGGGCAATAAAGGCCGCTTCTGGCGAGCGCTCACCCGTCTCATCGAGCAGCTCCGCGAGCGTAGTATCGGCCAGTAGCTTACCGTCACGAAGTAGCAGGATACGATCGCAGTGCGCTGCCTCGTCCATAACATGGCTCGATACTAGTAGCGTCGCCCCCTGGGCAGCGAGGCGGCGAAAGCGCTCCCAGAGATCCCGGCGTAGGAGCGGGTCGAGACCCACGGTGGGCTCATCGAGTACGAGGAGCTTGGGGTGACCCAGCAGCGCAATTGCGAGCGACACCCGGGCGCGTTGCCCGCCCGAGAGCCGCTCCACCAGCTGGTCGCGCTGGGGCACAAGGTCGAGTTCACGGATGAGTTGATCGGCCTGTCCGCTACCGTCACCGATGATCTTGGCAAAGTAGGTCAGATTCTCGAGTACGGTTAGGTCGAGGTAAATTGAGGGTGACTGGGTAACGTAGCCGATTTGATCTCTGAGCCTAGCTTCACCCGCCGGGATGTCAAAGATGGCTGCGCGTCCAGATGCGGGCCGCTGGAGCCCCACCAGTACCCGCATCAACGTCGTCTTGCCTGCCCCAGATGGACCGAGTAAGCCGGTAATGCTTCCACGCGCAAGCTCACAGCTAACGCCGTCAAGAATCGGCAGCCGGTCTTTGACCACTGTTAGTGACCTTATTACTACAGCCGAACTCAATGAAGCGTGCCGTTGTGTATAAAGCAGGCGTTGGCATCGTTCAAGACGGAGAGGGTTGTAGTATCGGTATGGACGGTTGGGTAGCCGAAGGCCCACGAACCGCTGAGCTTCTCCCAGCCTGAATACCCATGGGGGAGCTCCACCGAGATGGCACCGAGGCCACAGGCGTAGTTGAGGGCTGGAGCCCAGGCTACATCGAGTCGGCCGTAAGTCTCGGTTTGGAGCGGTGCGGCGTAGACGCGGTTTGAGCGGTTATGGACACCGTTGGCATTGTAGACGTAATTATAGAGGCCGATCGTTGTAGCATCACCCGTTGGCTGAGCCGCGGTGCCACCGATCTCCTTAGGGCCGAGACCAGTATGGAAGAAGAGCGCCTGAGATGGTGAAAGGATCGCTAGGCCGGTGACCGTCACATTGCCACCCAGCGGCGTCTCGACCACGTGATTTCCATCGATAAAGTCGTAAGTGATCTGCGGCACTCCGCCGGCGTCACCACAGTTGCCGGGGCAGGTACCCAAGAGGTGGAAGGGCTGAATAGTCATAACGATGCGCGTCTTGTGCCAGACGCTGAGCATGTAGTTTAAGTCATCGACCATCGACTGCATGTGGAGCGAGTCGTTGAAGCCCGCCTCGTAGAGGTGCTGTCCGTTACGCTTGCCGTCACTCTTCGTAATATCATTAGCCTGGATGAGAACAGATTCACAGGAGACGAGGCCGACCGAGCAGGTCTCGACTTCGGCTACGGAAGAGTTATTGTCGTAGCGTGCGGCCATGGCGCCCATGAAGGCGTTGTAGGCGGCCTTGTAGCCAGCAGTCCAGTAGCGTGGTACGGTCTGCTCGCCGTTTAAGTAAGTATTGCTGTTTTGGAAGGGGACAGGTGCTCCGCCCAAACTCTTGGCCCAAGCCGGGCTATAGACGCCGGTCTCGACTTTGAGTCGCATGCGCATGCCACGGCCGGCGACGGCGGCGATGGCGTCGTCGATGTACTGCCAATTGTAGACGCCCTGCGACGGCTCTACGAAGCTCCAATCAATCTCAAAGGTCTGGGCGTGGAGGTAACTCTTGGCCGCGATCTGCTGGTTGAAGCAGGTAGTTACCGGAAGCGGGTTCTGGGCGCTCGACTGGATACAGTTGAGCCAGTCCCCGCCGCGATCCATACTGCCCGAGAGGGCCGGCTTGACGCCCCCAGTAGGCGTCGGTGTGGGAGCTGGCGTCGCAGTAGGTGTGGGCGTAACACAGGCGCTGAACTGCACCACCTTGCCACCCGACGCGCTACTGTTATTTGCCACTGCGGCGCCACAGCTGGTGGTGCCGTTCTCGACTTCGATGCCTACGAACGAGCCCGAGGCAAAGCTTGCGATAATGTAGTAACCGATCCCGGCGGCGGCTAGTAAGACCAAGCCCATGACCGGCCAATTGCGTAGTTTAGTTTTACGATGACCGAGGTGTGGCATCACTTATCCTCCGGTGGCTTAGGCGCAGCCGACGTATCAGTCGGATACACCACATTAGCCGGCGGGGGCAGCACCACGTGCTTCTGGCTGGGCCATTTGGCCAAGCCAGAGGGCAGCTTGCCGATTAACGGCGCAATGAGCGGACTACGACGGAATAACCACGCTGCAACGCCAATGCCCGCAATAAGACTGAGGCCAACTATCAGCCAGCCGTAGCGCTGGAGGCCATGTACCAGATTATCTACCAACGAAAAATGGTTCTTTACCCGAATCGTCTCCTGCTTGGTTACAGTATTACCATTGGAATCGATACCTGAAATGCCGATGGTATGCAGCCCGTCGTTAAGCAGCGTGGTGTCGACCAGCGAGCCGTCCTGTGTCTTACCATCGACGAGATACTTGGTATCGGTAAGATTGGCGCCACTCTGGAGGTTAATTACACCATCGACGACCGGTGGAGTGGGTGGCGGCGAGTCGGGAATAACGATGGGCGTGGGCGTAGGCGACGGTGTACTACCAGGGCTTGGCGTAGGCGTGGCAGTGGCTTGGCAATTTGCGCCGTCGCCGGTGGGAGTGCAGCCAGTATCGGTGAGAAGCAGGAGTTTATCCACGCTTACACCCACATCTTGGCCTGCGAGCGTCACCTGATGGGCACCGGCGGCTAGGCCAGCAAGCGTCACTTTACTGGCCAGGTTGCCGTTCTGGAAATTGACCCAGATCAGCGACCCTGCCGTCACACTATTGCCCCCGCCCAGGCTCAGATTACAGTAGCTGCTGTCAACCTGCAGATAAACCGCGCTCTTGCCGGTACTCGGCGAGATAATGCGCGCCCACACACGATAATCACCGGCGGCGGGTACCGTAACGTTTGTAACCGTGACGGTACCGTTAGTGGCCGGGAGGGGGCTACAGGCAGCTCGCGCCGCCGGTGCATTGGATAACACGGCCAGCGCGAGCACACCAGCAAATCCCAGCATTATGGCAAGTCGCTTGAGCTTAGTTGTAACGCGTGTGGGCATCTCGAACTGGTAACCCTCTATGTTGGGATTATCATACCATAAGCATATTCTTGGCAAGTCTAGCTCGGCGCGCGACGGCGTATGGGATAAATGCTACGAGACACTAGAATGGCGAAACCCGCAGCCGAAAGCTGCGGGTTTTGTACCAGACTATCCTGGTTGTGGTGCTAGAGAACTCCCAGGTCTAGGCGGCGTCTACCGGAGGTGCTGAGTTCTCGGCGCGGATAGTCTCGAGGTCGACCCAACACTGCTGATTGGTCGACCAGTGCTGCTGCGGGACGCAAGGGACGAAGACCCAGGCACCGTCATCAATGGGCTGAATCCAGCCCAAGAGCGTCTGTCCAGCCACGTACTCGATCTGGCCATTGATCTGAGCCTCTGGGCTGAGGCGGTTGATCCGCCTCATAGCCCGGGTCATTGCCCGGATAAAGGCGGCGATCGCCTGGGTGTCCTCGGACTCGATGAAGTCGGATGGCTCGCTGGGATGTTCAGATATCGCCAAAATCTTGTTCATGGCGCACCATTCTCTACTTCGCCCTCTGGATGAGGGTAACGTTCTCATTATAACCATAAACCCCCGATAGCCGGGGGTTTATGCGATGAATAATTGGTGGAGACGGAGGGATAATGGTCGTTCGCTGCACTCACTCTCTAGTACTTTGAAATCTCGATTCTTCAATAAAGAGACGAGACCGAAGTCTCGTCTTTTTATTGGTGGAGACGGAGGGATTCAAACCCTCGGCCTCTGCAATGCGAATGCAGCGCTCTATCAGCTGAGCTACGTCCCCAAGTGAATGCGACTGACTAATTGTGCCAACTTAGACGGCGAGCGTCAATTGTCGATCCACTCCAGCTCATTATCACCAATCTGAATCATGTCACCGCCTTCGATCCCCTGGCGCCGCAGCTCACGTGCTACTCCGGTCTTGCGGAGGATGTCGCGCAGGCGCTCCACCGACTCGTCGAGTTCAAAGTTGGTGCGTCGTACGAAACCCTCGATGCGCTCGCCAATCACGCGGTATTGGCCGTCTTCATCGGTCTCGACGCGCCAGAGGTCGGGCAGGTTGGTCTCATCGATGACCGGAATCGCGCGCTCGGCCTCCACCTGAGCCTGCTCGGCGCGGGCCGCCTTGACCAGCACCATGGCCGTATCCAGCAGGGGAGTCAGACCCTGGTGAGCCTGAGCAGAGATGAGGTAGACCTCGGCCTTAGTTACCTTAGCCAAGGTTTTCTTGGCCTTCTCAAGCGTATTGGCGTCAACCGTCTCGACCTTGGTGAGTGCCACCAGCTGGGGGCGCGAGGTCAGATCGACCGAATACGATGCCAGCTCGTTCTGGATTACCTTATAATCACGGACCACGTCGTCGCTACTCGCATCTATTAGATGGAAGATCACTGCAGTTCGCTCCACGTGGCGCAGGAACTCGTCGCCCAGTCCCTTGCCCTCACTGGCGCCCTCGATGAGGCCAGGAATGTCGGCGACGAGGAACGAATAGTCACGGTGGTCTACCACACCTAGATTAGGGGTGAGGGTGGTGAAGGCGTAATCGGCGATCTCCGGGCGAGCGTTGGTAATCACCGACAGCAAAGTCGACTTACCGGCATTAGGCAAGCCCACCAGGCCCACGTCGGCCACCAGCTTGAGCTCCAGGCGTACTTTGTGACGATCGCCACGCTCGCCGAGCTCGGCGGTACGCGGAGCCTGGCGTGTAGACGACACGAAGTGCGCGTTACCAAATCCGCCGCGACCACCGCGAGCAATCACGGCCGTCTCGCCGTTGACGGTGAGGTCGGCAAGCAATGTCTCGTCCTCCCAGATCTGTGTTCCCTGCGGCACGCGCACTATGACATCGGCGCCGGCCTTGCCATTCTTGTCGTTGCCACTGCCCTCCTGGCCGTCTTCGGCGGTAATGAGGCGGGCGGTGCGGTAAGCCGAGAGCGTATTGGCATTATGATCTACCATTACAATGACGTCGCCGCCGCGGCCGCCGTTGCCACCGTCGGGACCGCCCATAGCGCGATATTTCTCACGGCGAAAGGAGAGGCGGCCATCGCCGCCTTTACCTGCCCGAAATTCAATTGTCGCGGTATCTGCAAACATGTTACCTGTATTCTACCATAAGTTTGACTTTTATTGTGGGTTATGTCGATATTCTAATGGTTGAAGCTGCTAAAAGTTCTTCCGATTAGCTCAGCGTTACAAGTCAAATGACTCTGGCTTAATCGCAGAGTCATTTTCCGTGATCTTATCTGATCAATACTCTAGTAGATATAACGGAAGGACGAGGCAGAGACGGTGCGACTGGTCACCCGATCCCAGTTGCCGTTATAGTTCATCTCGCTGACGGTAACCATCCCACCCGAGACGCCCTCCACGTAAGCCACGTGCCCATAGTAGCCGGAACCGGTCCAGGCAATGGCGCCCACCACCGGCGACGAGCCCACCGAGAACCCGGAGGCCTGGGCGTTGTAATACCAAGCGTTGGCATTGCCCCAGCTGCCCGGTACGCTGCGTCGGTTTGCCACGTACCAGGTGCAGTAGCCGAACGAGTAGCCGTTGGCGGCGCCGGCAAAGTAGGTGAGGCGTGGGGTGAAGTTAGAGGCGGAAGCGGTGCTTCTAGTAGCTGTCGTGGCGGCTAGGACGACCGGCTTCGGCGCGGCAGCCTGTACGCCATCAGGGATAATGATCTTATCGCCGGCTGCCATGCCCTTAACCTCGGCATTATTAAACGACAGTATCTGAGCCGCGTTGGCGCTGAACTTGGTGGCGAGGCTATCGGCAGTCTCTCCCGCCGTTACGGTATGGAGCAAGCCGGTGACGGGTAATATCACCAACGACTGGCCGGGCTTAATGGAATCGGCATCACTCAGGCTATTAGCCCAGATGATGGTCGAGGTAGTGATATTGAACTTACTGGCGACACCCGAAAGTGTATCGCCCGGTTGAACAGCGTAGCTGGCGATGTCGCGAGTTGCGTTACCAGCGGTCGATACGACCTGACGCTTAGCTAGCGCCTCACCATCCGAGGTGAGCAAGGCAACCTGCTGATTCTTTACATCGGCCGTCTTGCTGGCCACACTCGCTACCAAGAACTGGCTCTTGGCCGCCACATCGGCCGCCACGTTAGCCGTCGTGGTCTCGTCCATGCCAGCGGTCGCACCGACCTGTGCCGACATTAAGCGTACCGACAGCGAATGCGCCCGCGTGGGGTTGTTGCCCAAGATGAGTACACTGGCTAGACCAATAAGGCCTAGGTGGGCAAGATAGCGAGGGTGAAAACCAGCTCGAGCATACGTAACGACCCCCTGCGACGAGCGAGAGAGCGTTTTACCGAAATTTGAGCGCTTGGCAGTGCGATTTTGGCGTGCTGCCTGGGGGATTTTTATGTTCGAAAATGTCTCTGCGGTGGCACCGATTCCCATAGTAGGGAACTGTTCAAGGGAGCCGCCAAGGGCACTTCTACTGATAATGTTTCTCCACCCCATCCCCGCCAGAGGCGGGAACGAGAACTACCCTTAGTGAGTCCTTCCCCGAAGCACGAGTGCCACGGGCGGAAGAATTTCGACCGTTAGTTAAGTCTTCGTATCGACTGTTCAAGGTAGGAAATTAATCGGCGTAAGGTTTTCATTCCGCTAACGCTTATCAATTTACTTTGCTAGTCTAACAACGCACTGTTTTTATGTCAAGGCTGTCAACAGGCTTTATCAAGCCTTTAACTGCTCGAAGTGTTATAGATTTTACAACACACCTTTCGATGTATCACACCTGAGGTATATGTCAAATCACGGCTACCCCGAGCCTACCTCAGGTACTTGGCGACATTGACCTGATGTTCGGCGAAGGTACGGGCAAAGTGGGTCTTGCCGGACTTGTCGGCCACAAAATAAAGGTAGTCGGTGGTGGCCGGGCGGGATATCGCATCAAGCACTGAGAGACCGGGGTTGCAGATGGGACCGGGCGGCAAGCCCACATGTAAGTAGGTATTGTAGGGAGAATTGAGGGTGGTACTAAACGATGCGCCCAGTAAGTCGGCACCATACTGCACCGTGACATCTGATTGAAAAGCCATCTTCATCTTGAGCCGGCTCAAGAAGACTTGGGCGATGATGGGCTCATCGGCCGCGCTCCCGGCCTCGCGCTGGACGATGGAGGCGAGGGTCAGACCCTGATGGAGCGAGAGTCCCTCGGCCGCAAAGGCCGCCACGTATTCCGCCCCCACCTTCTTGCCAAAGTTATCAAGCATCGAGTTCACCAGCGTCTCGGCTGAGGTATTACTATCCACTTGATAAGAATCGGGGAAGAGATAACCCTCCAGGTCCACCGAAGATGGTTTGCCAGCCAGAAAGCTTTGAGTGTGAGGTGCGGCCAAGGCGGTGTCGATGTCGGCCGATTGTATGCCATATTCGGCTGCCAGCTTCCGAATCTGTGAGATCGAGTAGCCCTCGGGCACCACCATACGATCCATCAGGGTGCGGCCATTGCTGAGAATATCCGCAATCTGCGGTGCCGATGAGGTGGGTGAGAGCGAATAGCTCCCGGCTTTGATCTTGGGGCGCAGGCCATGAATATTTAGATAAGTAATAAATGCGTTCTTATCGCGAATCAAACCCACATCTTTTAGTGCACCGGCGATGGTAGGTACGCTTTCGCCGGATTTTATGATAAATGCCTTAGCTGAGCCACTATTCGCCACTGGTCGCAGCCCAAGTCGATAACTCCCGTAGAGCAAGCCACCCGCAACAACGGCTAGAATCACTACCCCACTACCCCACTGCACGCGTGAAATTTTCTTCATAGCGAGTCTACATAATCTTGCAAAATAATGGCGGCGGCTTCGGCGTCGATTTGCGCCTTATCAAACTTACGGCCCGACGCCACGAGGCGCTCCTCGGCCAGTGACGACGTACCCGCCTCGTCCTGGAAGACCATCTCCGCGCCTAATCCCCCAAGCACATCCTCGGTGAATCGCCGTACGGCGATGGTCTGCGGTGTCTCGCGCCCATCAAGGCTCCGTGGCAGCCCCACCACCACCACATCAAATGGACCCTCGGCGGCTATAGTCGCCATGAGCTCGTGCGGCTTAATGGTCCGCAGTGGACTGGCCAGCTTTGACTCGTCGCTCGCGGTGGCCAATCCTACCCGGGTTGCACCGTAGTCGACACCTAGAAATCGTTTCAAACTCGTCCCCTACTTAGTTCCGGCAATCTGAATTGATATTGTGATCTTGGAAGCGCGTCCTGGCAAGTTACTGGCCCAGGCTGGCCAGAGGGTGATCTGGGATTGGACCACTCCGGGCAGCTTCCCTAAGTAATCCTGAGCATCGCCGTAGCGCTTGCCTTTAACGGCCTTCGCAATCTGAGCGGTATCGAGCTTGGCCCCCACAAATCCCTCGGTGATGAAATGGAAGTTAGATACGCCACTGGCCGATTTACCCGTGAGTGTGACGGTGGCCGTCTTAATGCCGTTATCATAAATCTGGTTCGTGGTACCGATCTGCTTCTGCACCGCTTGATTAACGAGCGCACTATAATCAGCCTGGTTTACCGCTAGTTCGGTATAGGTCACCTTAAGCGTGATAGTAGCACTACTACCCTGCTGATTGACCGGCGGATTGGCCACGACGTTGTCGCCCGCCTGATTTAGCGAGCTGGGTAGCGTAATATTACCTGATGGAACCTGGCCATAGAGATTCTTCTGCGCACTGTCCTTATCGGCGTCTAGAAGTGCCTTCTCGGCCTTATTAATGTCGTCCTGGCTTACAATCGTAATGATCTTGCTGGTACCGCCAGACAGCTGCGCGCCCTGACCGGTTATCTTAGGATTTGCTAAGGCAGGGATTGAATAGACTGCAGGTGCCTCATTATACGAGTCCCCATTCTGGTCAGCCACTACTCCGACATCTTTCGTGCCGTTTACCTTATCACCGCCAGCGTTTAAGTGTGCTGCTGGCACCTGGATGTCTTGAGCGGATCGAAATATCTTGCCGTCGGGGGCGGCAAATCGAGTACCAGCGACTAGCGGTTGTTCTACGCCGGTACCATTGCTGACGGTCATCGTGCCGGTCGACTTGGTTCCGGCATCCTGCTGACCCGTGGCGGTAAAGTTGCCAGTGAGATCCTTACTGAAGGTCACCGTCTTACCGGTAAGCATATTGGCGCTCAAGGTTGAAGACGAGGCGGCCGGATCTGCCGTAAAGGTAGTATCGACATCCACTTTATTGGCACTGGCATAAATAGTGACCTTGGCGCTAGCAAAGACGGCCATCATCACGAAGTAGGCGATGATCACCCCGAGCGCCCCACCGGCCCAGAGCATACGGCGTCGCATCTTATTGAAGTTAGGGATTTTGGGCGACTTGGCGTCAGATTTGGAATGAGATCCATCGGGATCGGCCACGTCAAAGGCCTCACCGTGACCCACGGCGTCGGCAGAAGGCAGATCAGATACCGGCTGGTCACCTAACGTGCGATGAGTAAATGCAGCCGTGGCGGCCAAGGGTGCTGCAACTTTGGAGGCTTTCGAGGCTGGTTTCTCGACCGGCACGGGCACCATCGGCGGCTCGGGGTCAGATTCCTCAATCACGTCCTCGGTAACACTGGGCTGTGGAGCGGTGGCCTCGCCCATCACGGCCTTGGCGCCCAGCGCCGGGGCCACAGCTAGGCCGACGCGCGCGGCTAGATCAGTGGCAATACGGTCGCCCGTCACCAACACGAGCTCTTTGCCCTGCTCGGCGGCGGCCTTCTTGAGTAATTTGAGATTGATGACACTCTGGAGCATCGTTGAGCGCTTGGGCACCACGATGCTGACCGATTTTCCTGCGGTCTTGCCGAGCTTATCAATGGCCGAGGTAATATCCTCGTCGACCTCCAAATAGAGGGCAGCGTCATCCATACTACTAGATTACCACAAAGGTTATGGTTTAGAGAGTGAGTGCTCAAATATTGACAAAATATCTATAGAATGCTAAAATAACCAAATCCATCCTGCTCCACGAGACCCTGGAGGTTCCTTACAATGAGTGGACGCAACGGAACCTTCATCGGTGCCGAGATTGACGTCATAATGGTTCAGGTCAGCTTCTCCAACGCTAACCTCATTCCTGCCTGCGCCTACGAGCTGCCGGCGGAACGATTGATTGATCATGCGGCCCGTATGATCAACACCTCCCAGACGAACAACCAGGTAATCGACGCCGATTTCAATCGCCTCGTCTGCCTTGAGGGATTTGCACGGCAAGCCATCGATGTCGGGTTTGGCCAAGCGACAGTGGCGCACCAGCAGCGCATCGACAAGGCGAGGGTTGACCGGACCTACCACATGGTTCGTTTCACCTTCCGCCGAGGCGCGCCAGGCGAATTCGCAGTCGAGACCGTCGAGGCCTTCGACCACATGGCCGCGCTCTCCTTCTGGCATATCAGAGGATATATTGGGAAGAATGATCGTGGCACCCTCCTGAGTATCAACGGGGAGGCTCGCGAGCAGCGTTACGAGAAGGACGATCTCGTCCTGCCCCGGCAGGTTCGCACTATCGGCTCCGATGGCCGAAAGACTGCAGAACGTCAGCCGATCAAGGCACACGCCCAGCTAAGCATCATCGATAGAACCCTCATCCTCGAACCGCTCACCTAGACACGACCACTTCATCCGAGACCGACCCTGCTCACCCCTAACGGAACCTCCGTTGGGGGTTTCGTGCGTTTAAACATGAAAAGACCTCGTAACGTGGGGTCGGGCGCCGGTGATGATCCGGAAAGATACTTACAGGGCGAGCTTCCGAGCTTCGTGGTTGGAAGATATCCCGAGACCATCGAGCATCTCGGAGGCGAGGGTGGATGGGTCGTTATAGACCCGTGCGACCGCGTCCTCGATAGTATCGAGGAGGGCGCCGGCCCGACCCAGAGTCTCCCTCATTGCGGGGATCCAGGCGCCCAGAGCCGCCGTATCGTCGTAGATTGCCTGTCGCAACCTTAAGCGGTAGTACTCCGGGATAAAAGCCTCCAGCTGAGTACGAGCTGCATCGGCCGCCGATCCCTGAAGATTGCGCAGCTGAGCGAGATGGCTCTGAACCTCGACGAACTCAGCCGTGAGGGGATGTTCATCGCTGTACGTCCAGAGCCTAGCGAATGGAGGATCGAGTAGGCACCACGCTTTTTCGTATAAGGCGCGACTCTCTATGAGGTCATAGTTCCAAATGGCATGGTCGTTCTGACAGTTGCTATGATGGTCGAGGCCGTACCGGTTTAGCACAAGTTGCCGGAGGTTCGTCTGCAGCGCGTATAGATAAGCCTCCGCCTCAACCAGTCGCTCTAAGCGCTCGAGCTGCGCGCCCTTACGCCGACCATAGATATCCCAGCTATGCCACAACTCAACGAGTTCACAGGGTGACCCGGGCTCGAACTTGCCGCAGACCAGCGAGTACTTCAGTATGAACATCGCGTGGGCCTCTCAGTGAATGTATGAAGGAACGATTGAACGTATAGTAGCATTTTAATGGTATTTGTCAATCGACCTCCGAGGTCGGTTGACAGAACTATGCCGAGATGGCGCGGGATAACCGCTTAATAAGACTCTCGGTGACGTTATCACTGCCGGCGGTATCAAGTCCCAGATTGGCCAGTCCCATGGGTGTGATATCGGCAAAACTCGTGAGCTTGCCGGTCTTGTCGATCACACGATTTACCTCGGAGGGTGAGATGTGGCTCACGACCGGCTTACGGGCGAACGGCAGCTCCTTGTACCAAGTACTGCCCCGGAGTGCCGCCATGATCTGGGGGAGTCCAGTACCGCCGCCGCAGAGGAGGATTTTGGCCGGTAGATGGTCCACTCGATCGAATTCGGCCAGACTTAGCTCCACGCCGGAGAGCCAGACCTTAATATCGGAGTTGACCGCTTCTTCCACGGCCTTTACGCTCTTGGGGCCGAGCTTACCGGCCGAGTAGGCGATCTTCATCTCCTCGGCCTTCTCGAAGGACACATTGGCGACTTGAGCGATGCGCTTGGTAAAGGCGCGCCCACCGATAGCAAACATCTTGGTGCCCTCGACGCCGCCGTTATTTACCAGCGCGATGTCGGTAGTGCCACCGCCGATGTCGATAAATATTGCCGAGAACTCGCTGGAGTCCTGGCCGCCCACACTTTTGGCCACCGCGAACGGTTCGGCGGCGATACTCATAAGGTTTAGGTCCAGATCCTGCGCCACCGTCTGGAGCGCGCCCAGGTGGACCATGGGGGCAAAGGCGTTAAAGAGCTGGATGGAGACGTCGCGACCCTGGAAGCCAATCGGATTAGTGACCCGGTAGCCGTCGATCTGCACGTCGACAATGGCGGTATTCACTAGTTTTACCTCAATCTCCTTAAAGCCGGTCTCCCAGGTCAGCTGCTCGCGAGCACGTTCGAAGGCCCGGTATTGCACCCGGTCTAAGATCTTCTTTAGCTCAACCATATCAATGGGGTCACTTGGCGCGGCCCGTTTATAGCGAATGATGGTACTCGCACCCTTCACAAGCTCGCCGGCGATGCCAATGACTACGTCTTTGGCCACCACCCCGGCCATCTTCTCGGCCGCTCGGAGTGCCAGGTCGCAGTTCTCCACCACCCCGCGGATATCGGTGACCGAGCCACCCTGCATGTCCGTGAGTCGCTGGCGTTGGCGCCCCACGCCGATGATCTCCACCTGACCGTCTTTGACCTCTCCGATGAGAGCTTTCACGAACTCGGTCCCAATATCGAGCGCCACGATGTAGCGCTGACTGGGCGACTGATCACGCCTTTTCACGAATTTCTGGAGCAATTTGACTGCCATAGTATCATGATTGTATCGCTTATGCTCCCGCGTGCCAAACAACATCACCCAAATGTGAGCATCTACAAAAGATCCGCACTCTAACATTTGAAAGTTAGAGATACTCACAATGCTATCCCACCAAATATTCCTCTTCACAAGCTTAAGCAGTAAGCATACGATGCAATTAGTCCTATTCGCACCTACACAATGAGGTGACACCGTGCGCTACTACGACCCAACCCCGGCTGTCCTGGCGGAACGTGCTGTCCGCCTCGAATTCTGGCCCTGGCGATCCTGCCAACCGGCTGACCCACACGAACACGCTGGCTGGGTGATAGCCCAGATCAACGAGCGCTTCAAGGGCAAGTCACGCCACCGCTTCAGCCTGTCACCGGTAACCGTCAGGTTGATAGGACATGTCATCGACATGGGCGATCCAGGTGTGCTGCTGGAAGCCTTTAACGATGTACTCGACACCGTTGAAGCCTGCTGTGACACCGGCAGTCTCGACCAGGTCTTCAAGCTCCTCCACAGTCTCGACCGCCGGCTCGAGCAGCTGTCCAAGCAGCGACAGCTGCAATTCGCTGTTTAACGCTCCGTGACCGCCACAGACCCCTCCCGCCATCGGCGGGAGGGGTCTAGACATGTGTTTGGGCTATAGCTTAGGCGTGCTGGTCGTCTTGGGAGTTGGCGTGGCGTTCGCTTTAGGTGTAGGTGTGGGCGATGCCAGATTACCTTTCGCCTCGGGGAGAGGGGTTACACTGATGGTGGGCGAAGCCTTGGCCTCTTTTAATTGATTCTTGAGACTATCCATATTACCCTGCGCGTTCTGCGTCTGGGTCTGCAGCTCATTATTCTTATTGATGAGCATATACACGGCAATACCACCGCCAATGACCAGCACAGCGATAACGAACCATTGCATGATAACGACCTTATTATTTGAATCCTTCAAGATAAACTCCCTTTAGTTTGCTGCCAGAGACTTAAAGATAGTATTAATTAGAGCCGCCTGCGCCGCTGCCGTATCGGCCTTTCCAGCCGAGGAGGTAGCGCAGGTATTGGCCGGGCGGTAATAATAGTAATTGTAACCGCCAATAGAACCAACCAGCACGTTACTGGCTGGGATCGTGGTGTTTATGGCGCGCCGCACCAGCTGGCCCAAGGCGGTACCTGGCTTGCAGCTGGGGTACTTCTGGACAAAGCTAGGCGAAGTTAGCGCAGCCACCACGGCCTTATCGGTGGCTGGGATTATCGAGTAGGTTAGATCAGTGATGGGTGCCGCAAGGGTGAGTTTAGCGCCCAGCTCGGGCAGATTCAGCGTCTGAGCTCCTAGTACGGCTGGACTCGGTGATATCGAAGGTAACGGCGAAGGGCTTGCACTGACGCTGGGCGAAGGAGAAGCCGCGCCCTGGTCGACACTCAGCTGATACTTTAAGTCGGTAATAGTGCCGTTTAGCTGGCGCTGCACATCGGCGGCGTGCTGGTGCTGGACGTAGTTTAGATACACCGAAGCTGCCAGACCCACACCAAGGGCGGCTGCAATGAAAGTT
>JBBRTP010000001.1:0-36133 GCA_038244255.1 Candidatus Saccharimonadia bacterium | reverse complement strand
TCTCATTAGGGGCGCTAGGCGTGGCGACAGCCACGTTCGGCCTTGCCGCAATGCCTGAGGCCGAGCTCGCAGGCTGGGCAATTGCAGCCACAACCGCCGGGTCCGACATCGTCGGCCGCATCATACGTTGGGCTCATGCGTAGTCTCCGGTCAGTGAGGGCTCGGGAATGGCTGGTTTGCTACGTAGTAGATGACCGCTGCAACCACGCCCAGGATGATCATCACAAGGACGATTATCAGGAAGAGTCCCGATGCGGTATCAGGTTGATTTCGTGCCTTTGCACGTTTTGCCATTTCGTACTCCCTTCTCCTAGGTAACTACCTGGGCGGCGGCGATCGGCGTGATGGTTTGGACGCTCATGATGCCGTCGGTCTGCCGGACGGTACCGACCCACTCGATGGCGTCGCCGTGCCATGTTCCGTCGGGTCCTTGCACCCTGAATCTGCAACCGACGATTCGGGCAACGGATCCGATGGTGAGCAGTACGCGCATCTGGTTGGCGCAGCCGGAGTTAAACGTTACGGTCGCCAACTGTTCAGCCATCTCGGAAGTTGCATAGTCGATGGCCACTGAAACGCTGTATAAGGTGAACGATGGCATCATACCGTGACGCTGGAGATGGGCAATCACCTCGTCACTAGCCCGTAGGGCGAAGAGTTCGAAGTAGGGGAGTTCGATGCAAGATTTCATAGTGCGCGTAACCTTTCCGTAGAGGGAAAGCCCAAATTAGGGGGCTGCGAGGGGCAACGTTCGATACGCAATTATCACTCGAGGAGGCGCAAAAGTCAATCATTTAGCCCTGCTTGTGCCGATTAGTACAAGTGTACAATAAATGTATTCAAAGCCCGATTTTAGCCTCAACTGCCGATATACCTGTACGGTAACAGGGCAAAAATCTGCCCCAGGCTGGGTGCCTGGGGCGGGGTGGAACGGGTGACCTGCGTCTTAGAGGCGCTGCAGGACGGGTCGGCTAGGGTCTCCCTTACCGAAGAGCCGGCGGACGAAGAAGATGCCCTCGAATGCCAGGAAGATAGAGCTGAGCACAAACATGACCATTCGGCCGGGAATTCGTCGCATGACATGTCCTTTCTGAGGGGGGCAGCTATACCCAAGCGGGGCAAACCTTGATGCTATCAGGGTCATGCGTCCACCTACGGAAGCTGGATTGCAGGCTGAAGCCTTCGAGCGATGTGAAGGTTGACGAGTCGTTGGGAATGCTCTGGTTGAGCTGATATCGGGCGAGCCGGTCAAGGGCATCGATCCAGGCCATTGCTGCCGTTGCGGCAACTTGTGGCGTACCCTGGCCGCTGGCAAGCAGCCAGGGAGCGGTGGCGGAGAGTTGCAGGTAGCCCGCGCTGTCGATCCACCAGTACACCACTTCGGCGTCACGGAAGTAGAAGGACAAGGCAGCCGACATCTCCTCCAGAGACTCGCCGGTGAAATGGAATGAGCGATAGCGGACCAGCGAAGGTGCTGTTGCAGCAGTCATTTCGATGCCTCTCGTCGGCGGGAACGGGATGTGGTGAGCGACGTCGTACGTGACGTAGGTCGAGCGCTCATTGAGCGATGATTCACTATAACACAAAATGAGCATAAAAGCAATGATAATCGAGATATTCGAATTGGCTGGTACCTCAGCTAAATAATGTGACTCTTCTGACGGACGAGGCTACAATGCGAACATGCAACGCCACATAATTAAAAACGAAGTTGAGCGGTATCGAAAAGAGTTAAAGCTTACGCAAGAAGCCCTAGCTGCCCTCGTGAATGTGACCCGCCAAACAATCATCTCTATCGAGAAAGGTAATTACGTACCGTCGGTATTATTAGCGTTGCAGCTAGCTAGGGTATTCAAGAAACAGGTAGAGGAAGTATTTCACTATGAAGATGTATAAAACGACCATGTATGAGTGGCTACTCGTCATTGGTATTGGACTAGCTTTAACATTCTTGGTTAACCCATTCCATATCTGGATGCCCGGTGCCATAGAACTAACTTTGGTGATGGTAGTGGCGATACTCACAATCGGCTTTACGGCATTATTGTGGCGTGAACGACCACGAGACGAGAGGGAAGCGCAGCTAAGTTTTCAGGTCGGAAGAGCTTCTTATCTGGCTGGGGGATTGGTGTTAATTATGGGTATTTCTTTTCAGTCGATAACTCATCAGCTAGATCCATGGCTCGTTGGTGCTCTCGGCACTATGGTACTTATGAAGTTAATTCTAGGGACATGGGTTAACCGAAAGTAAAGTTGATTTAACATTAGGTTACCCTTAGAATAAACCCATTAGTGAGGACTACATAATGCAGAGGACTTGGGTCGTTATGATTATTGTAGTATTTGCGCCCGTTGTAATAACGGCGGTTGTCACGAACCGCCTTGATACCAAATCCAAAAATGTTGCAGTTACACAGCAGAAACACATAGATGCGATGATGGCCGAAGAAGCCGCGAGGCATGCCTCAGCCTCGTCTACGCCAAGTGCTAGCCCGACCCCTGACGCCATGATAAAGCACTAGGATTCGCAGATGAGTCTCTTTCTCCTTGCTCTTATCGCGGGTGTACTTACAGCTCTTGCGCCGTGCGTATTGCCCCTACTACCTCTCGTAGTTGGTGGTTCTCTCGCAGGACAGAGCAGATACCGCGCCTACATAGTAGTTGGGTCCATGGTTGCTTCGCTCTTCTTCTTTACCGTTGTACTAAAAGCCACCACATCTTTACTCGGAGTCCCGCCCTATGTTTGGCAGGTGATATCGGGGGTGATCATCATTGGACTTGGAGTGACGAGCATCTGGCCGCATCTGTACGAGAAATTTGCGACAAAGTCAGGTTTTTACTGCTCGTCACAGCGCTTTCTTGGCGCGAATGCGACAAAGACTGGTACGCTATCCGCAATTCTCACCGGCATTGCGCTTGGTCCGGTCTTCTCGAGTTGTAGCCCAACTTATGCGCTGATTCTCGCAACGGTCCTACCGGCGAGCTTTGCTCTTGGGCTGTTTTATATAGGTGTGTACATACTGGGTTTGGCGGCTATGTTACTTCTGGTTGTGGCCCTTGGCCGCAAACTGACCGCGCGTCTTGGCTGGGCTCTCAACCCAGGTGGTTGGTTTAAACGCGGGCTCGGCATATTATTCGTGCTCATTGGCCTGGCTGTACTCACCGGCTACGATAAACGGGTAGAGAATTATGTAATAGGCATTCAGTTTTTGAACATCTCGAATCTTGAGAAGCCATTTTTACCGCAAAACACGGGGGTAGGCGGTTCGAGCAGCGTTACGACCAACTCGCTTTCGGGGGCCGTATTTGCCGTCAAAAACCCCACGAAAGCCCCGGAGATTACGGGGATTGCGGATTGGATTAATTCGAATGGTGAGTCGATTGCAGCACTCAAAGGCAAAGTCGTCCTGGTAGATTTCTGGACGTACTCATGTATCAACTGCATCCACACCCTTCCGCATGTAACCGGGTGGTACGACAAGTACAAGGGCCAAGGGCTGGTGGTTCTCGGATTGCACGCCCCAGAGTTTAGCTTCGAGCATGTGCTATCGAACGTCGCAAAGGCCGTTAAGGACGATAACATTCACTATCCGGTCGGACTCGATAACGACTTTGCTACCTGGAATGCCTATGGTAATCAGTACTGGCCAGCCGAGTACTTCATCGATCGAAATGGATACATTAGACACTTTAAGTTTGGTGAAGGGGATTACGAGAACGATGAATTAGTGATACAGGCGTTATTGAAAGAGAACGGTACCAAGGTTGGGCAACCCGTAACTTCGGGGAGCAGTAGCGTACCAAGTTCGAGCCAGAGCCCAGAGACCTATCTTGGGTATGAGCGTGCCGCCCGCAACCAGAATAGCGGGGGACTAAAGAATAACTCAGATACTCGATATGTTGCACCAACCGCGTTACAGCCGAATGGTTGGGGATACGATGGGGTCTGGAATATTGGAGCACTGGATACAAAAAGCGTCGCGGATTCGAAGCTCTACCTCAAGTTCACGGCCAAGCAGGTGTACCTGGTTATGGGGGCGAGCGCGCCAGCCAAGGTCACAGTTCTCGTCGACGGCAGGCCGGTGGTAGCTCAGCGCATTGCAGGGGCGGATATTGGCCAAGATGGCACGGTAAGTGTTTCTGAATCGAAGCTATATCGCTTAGTTAACTCGCCAGATCTTCTAAAAAACTCGACACTTGAAATCGATGTGCCGTCTGGGGTAATCGTCAACGCCTTCACGTTTGATTCGTAACTTATCTAGTCGCGGATGAGGTTAGGATATAATTCATGGTTTGAATATTTGAATACATGAGAGCCGCCTACCGGCGACGCTCATGCGTCCGTAGTGCGGCTCAATTTTCGCTGGTGGGGTCTACGCCTGCTGAAGGGGCTGGCCGTTCTCGTCAGTGTTATGCAGTATGCGGTTCACGATGCGACAGACGTGCATCATGACTGCCGAGACGTTCACCTCGCGGAATGCGGGCGAAAGGTGGCCTTGACCCGTTTTGAAATCATTGGGCCGCATCCGGTCGAGTTCTTCTAGTGCCTCACGGTAGGGGCAGTGATGGTTCGGATCTGCGTGCTGGCCTTTCGGCGCCGAAGCTTGGGCAACTGGATTGGAACTGGGCAAGGTGGCCTCATTTCGGTCTCGGGAGCGAACAGGAGCACGATATGATAAACTCGGTCAGAAGTCAATCTTGGAATACAAAAAGAGGCTTAAGAAAGACTCCAAATGATTACTGGCGGGCCGTAGCGGAGGACGTTCGGACTTATTTCATATTTCAGCCTAAGCCTTCAACAATTGTTAAAAGCTTGGGTTGAGTCTCAGCTCCAGAGTTACCTCCGGAGCTGAGCACCCACCTACTGCTAGGTGAATCAGCGAACGGCAAGCGTTTCGCTTTCGTAAACCAGATGCTTTGGCAGGATCATCACTCGTTTCTTGTTACCGACCTTCCCGATGTACCCCGCGTACCAGGCTTCGATGCCGCTTTGGGCAGCTATCTGGATAACTCGATCGACATCAGAGTTGTCGACATAGAGAGCGAAGCCGGCACCCATGTTGTAGTTGCCATACATCTCCTCTTCGTCCACCGGTCCGTGCTCCATGATGAATTTGAAGACTGGCTGGGGTTCGGGGACGTACTGGATCCAGTAAACGAACGGCTCCACCGCCCGCATCAGCTTGCGCCAACCGTGGCCCGTGATGTTAACCGTGTAGTGGATGTCGATCCCGGCGTCCAGGCAACCCTCCACGACGGGGACATAGATGGTCGTCGGGTCGAGCAGGGCTTCGCCGAACATCCGGCCGTCGCTTAGCTTGGCATCGTAACCCGTGCGCTCAGCGATGTCTCGCGCTAGGGTCAGGCCATTGGCGTGAGAGCCGGAGCTAGCCAAAATGACGATGGCGTCGCCATTCTGGATATTGCTCTTAATCAGCCGTGCCTTGGGCTTGATGATGCCCATAGCCGAGCCCGATATGACAACCGTGCCCGGCATGACAAGGTCCCTGAGTGTGGGCGACTCGCCGGCGCTGTAGATACACCCTGCCTGGTTGCAGGCAGCCTTCCAGCCCTCGATGAGGTCTGTCCAGCGGGTCTCGTCGTTGAACCAGTCAGATGAGCCGGCTGCTAGGTGCATGGCAACCGAGAGCGGTAGGGCGCCTAGCGTGATCATGTCGTTGACGATCATGGCCACCGCGTCCTGGGCGACTTGGTCGTAGTAGGACTTGCCGGTAAGAGCGTACATGGCGTCGGCGACGAGGTTCTTGGTGCCTAGTCCCTCTTCGACGTGGGCAAGGTAGCTATCAGGCGTTTCGATGAGGTAGACACTTTCACCTCGACTTGCCTCCAGCTCCCTGAGCTCACCACCGGCGAGCCGCCGGATGTTCTCGGCTGTCTCAAGGCCAACGAGCTGGCAAGCACGCTTGAATGGGTCCATGGCGTCATAGCTGACGCCGCTGCCTGAGTACGTCATAGGCTGGTCAACCATGATTCGCTCCTTGGTCCAGAATGTGAAGTTACGAAGCATTATTATCTGTCAGCTACTGATTATTTCAAAGCATAAGAAAAACCGCCACATGCGTGACGGTCTTTCAATGGCGGGCTCGACCGGTTAGCGGCTCCGCCTTCTTCGCCAAGGTCCGCCTCCGGCGTCTTGGCTTCGCCGAACCTGCGACGTTCGAAACCGGAGCTAAGTCTACATAATAAAAGACCCACTCGGGGTGAGTCTTTTGTTATGGCGGGCCGTAGCGGAGGATGTTCGGACTTATTTCAGTACAACCGGGCACGAAAATGCCCCCTCCTGGGCATCTTCGTCGTAGTGACGGTTGGATGCCCCGAGGGGGCGGGGTAGTCTGGTCTAGGTGGTGGTTGAGCCAAGGATGTGCTTGACCCAGACCTCGTGGAGTTCTGTGTAACCGTCACGGCCGGCGTCGAAGAAGCTGCCATCATCAAGGACGTTGGTGCTGATGAAGCCGCTTCGCTCACTAGGCGAGTAGTAGGCGAAGAATTTTATCGACTTCTCATCCTCTTCGAACTCACCTGCAAAGAGATAGGCCTGACTCTTGAGGATTGGCTTGTCGCCGAGATACCAGCCCATGTTGTCGAAGATTGCTTGGATGCGAGATCTGACCACGGAGCCGTCATCGGCAGTGAATCTGACCTTTGTACCCTCAAAGATGGAAATCATGATGTCCCACTTAGAGGGACCAGCCACGATGATCTTGGCGGTCATAACGACCTACCTCTCGGTGCGTCAGCAGAGGAGCTGCTGAAACCTCCTACGCCAGATGGCGGACCTACCCATAACGGGGAGGGATTTGGTAAATAATACCATAAAATGATAGATTGGTCAATAATTCGACATCGACGATTGTGTGTTTGCTAACAAAAAGAAACTAAATAAAGCCTCTAAACGATTGCTGGCGGGCTCGACCGGTTAGCGGCTGCGCCTTCTCCGCCAAGGTCCGCCTGCGGCGTCTTGGCTTCGCCGAACCAGCGACGTTCTCAACCGGCCGACAAATCATCATAAAAGACGCCCTGCGCAAGGCAAGACGTCTTTTATGGCGGGCCGTATCGGATGATGTTCGGACTTATTTCCAGCTCCAAAGACAAGAAAATGCCCCCTCCTGGGCATCTTCGTCGGAGTGACGGGTGGATGCCCCGAGGGGGCGGGGTCAGACCCAGGCGGGCTTGATCTCGAGGATGTCCTGATCGGTCCGGAGGCGCTGGTAGCGCGTGTTCATCTGGAAGCCGGTGAGCTCGGTGAGGTTGGACCCATCGTTCGGCCAGCATTTCACGAGGCGGTACCTCTCGGCGTGATTGAGGCTGACCAGCCAGTCGTAGGCACAATCGGTCGCATCGTGAAGCGAGCCGGCAACGCCACCCTCACTATACGTGGGATCGAGGATCGTGTCGTGGCTGAGGCAGAAGCCAAGCTCTGGTTCGATGATCCAGTGCACAGGAGTGGCATCGTCCCTGAAGTAGTACATCAGAGCTGCCGAGAAGTTCTCCCAGCCCTCGGAGACGAGATGGAGACTGCGTCGGTTGGGCGCGATCTCGGTGTTACTGGCCTCGCCGCTTGTGGCGCCGCCAGCCACCGTTGGCATGTTGGTGCGACTCGAACCCATGTTGGGCTCCTCTCGATGGAGTAGTGCGACGTCGTGCGTGACGCAGGTCGAACGCTCGGTGAGCGATAATTTACTATAACACAAAAATGGTATAAATACAAATGAGCCTACTGATTCACAACATGAAAAACCGCCACTTGCGTGACGGTCTTTCAATGGCGGGCTCGACCGGTTTCGAACCGGCGATCTCCTCCGTGACAGGGAGGCGTGATAACCACTTCACTACGAGCCCTCGTGGGTCGGCTCATTTTCACGTCTCGTTGCGGCGTCATCGCCTGCGTTCCGCACTCACCGTATGTTTATATACGGCTCGCTTGGTACTCGGCGCTTCCTGGCATCGAACTCGTGCAAATGACCCTTATATGGTCGATGTCTGAGGTCAAATAACCGACATATCGTACCAGACCAGGAGGGAAGTGACAAGCCTCCGGGCCGCGGCGCGAGCGTTGACGGGGTTAGGCTTAAGGGCTATCATCCTCCCATCCAAGACGGAGTTCTTCGACAACGTGTTTGAGGAGGTGTGAGATGACCGCTGAGCCTTTGGCCGAGCTGCACGATGAAGTTGAGATGACCTGGAGAAGGTATTGGCGGTACGGTCGGTTAGACGACCGCAACTTCCTCCTCCTGAGATATCGGGGGATCGCGGTAGCGTGCGCCAAGCAGTGTTACCAGGGATATGTCACCAACTATGTCACTCTTGATGACATGGTCTCGTACGGCGTTATTGGCCTGATGGACGCGATCGAACGGTTCGATCCGTCAAGAGGAACAGACTTCAAGACCTATGCCTTCCTGAGGGTCCGTGGTGCCATAATCGACGAACTCAGAGCTGATAGCTCGATGGACCGTTTCCGTACGTCCTGGTTCCGTCGGATCGACGCTGCTTTGGATCAACTGGCTGCTGCTGCAGTAATTGATCCCTCCGCGGTGCAGACTGCCGAGGTAATGGGCGTGAGTGAAGCGACCTACCGCACTCAATTGCTGAGGATCAGAGCGTCGGGTTATCAACATTCGATCGATGAGATGAGGGAATCTACGGGTGAATCAGATTCTACGCTCTCGCTCATCGATATGCTTAAGGATGACTCAATCTCGGCGGAAGAGCATTTTGAGCACAAAGAAACCATTGCTGAGCTGCGTAGTGCCATCAGCAAACTGGCTCCGCGTTCCCGATACGTCTTCGTAGAGCATGTACTGCGAGAGCGCACGCTAAGGCTGATCGGCGAAGATCTGGGAGTCACCGAAAGTCGCGCCTGTCAGATATTTCAAGAGGTGAGGGCTAAACTCACAAAGGCGTTGTCCAAGCTAAACTCGGACGAGATAGGGATGGAGTCTTCAATGAATACCCGCCTGATGGGAACAACTTCCCTCGACAAGAGGTATGCCTGGAGTCAGCTTGAGGCCCGGTTGAGCGATGAGGAGTTCATGCCTCACGAGTGCCGACTATTTCGTGTGTTCTTCGGCGAGAAGGTGCCGAACTCGGTCGAGCAAAGCTACCTGTACCAGTGGTATGAGGTGCTCCAGGCCATCCCCGAATTCAGACTGTGGCTTCAGGTACGAGAGGACAACTTCCGCGCTCATCCGGTACCGAGACCTGAGCCAGCTTCGCCGCCCCGGCCGCAACCATCGCCCGCAGCTCGTGTATCGGTGCCAAGTGTGGAGCCGGTTCAGACGCATAAGCCGAACAAGTCCGGTTATAAGTTGTTGGCACCCGGCTGGAAGGCTCTGGAGTCGCTGTACCGCGACGGTTCGGTCGAAGATAGCGATGGCAAGGCGACGCGGCGACTTGCCGAGCGTCTTGACCGTTCTAATCAGATGACCGCTCTGGCAGGGGTGCTGACCGGCTTGACCGACAAGAATCTCATCGATCGTCGCATCAACGGCAAGCGCTGCCTGTCGATTGCTCTCACCGAGATCGGCGAGGAGATCTGTCGCAATCGCTTCGGCCCGCTCGTAACGGCAACGGTTGAGCCCACAGAGGTGCCTCTAGCCTTGGCGTCGGCGACCGATCCGGAGCTCATCGATGTCATCAACGCCGTCGAGGCGGATGCTGTCCTCGGTGAACCGACCGAAGCCTTCGTGCCCGAGTCGGTCGCTACCAACGGCCACAACGGCAATGGTCACCATCCCGTCGAGGCTGCCGTTGGGGTAGCCACCGACGAGCTGGTAGCCGATGCTGCTCCTGCTCCGCTCTTCGTCCTCACGCTAGGTCGCGAGGGCGAGGAGCTAGATCAGGAAGAGATCGAACGAGGACGTCAAGTCCTGGATCTCGTAGCCGAGCTGTCGTGCTTCCCGGGGTTCCGCAAGCTCACCCTGGAGCAACGCATAGCGATCTTTCGTGACTGACCCATCATGTCCGCCGGGCACCCCACTCTCTGTGGGGTGCCCTTTCTCATGCTTAATAAACCATAAGCTCTTTTACGATTGTGCTATTATGTGAGTACTAATAGGTACGAAACTCAGGTGGAACCACAGCAGCAACCCTCCAAACGAATGAGTGATATCGGCCCGCGCCGCTCTATGGACATGCGTCCACCGTCACGCCCAGCCCAGCCTCAGGCTCCCGTAGCCCCGCAACCCCGCCCGGCAGCTCCGGCCCCGCGTCCCGTTGCTCCCCAGTCGCGTCCAACTGCCGCACCTTCAGCCCCGGTGGCCGCACCGCAGGCCAAGGTCAATGCCCCCAAGGCCAAGCGGTCTGGCGGTGGCTGGCGGGTGGTCCTGCAGTTTATCGTTGGTCTCCTGGTGATAGCTGGTGTAGCCGCTGCCATCGTGGCTCTCTACCTCAAATATTACACGTCGTAGGCTCGAAATGAGGGTGGCATACGCACTTGTGGGGATACTGCTGCTGGCCTTGGTGGCCTCACTACTCACCGAGGCCACGCTCGCCGTCGGCCACCATGGCCGTATAGCCGATGATAGCCTCATCCATGTGAGCCCGTCGGCTACGCCACGGCCGTCACCCAGCCTCATGCCGAGCCCTTCAATCGCGCCGACCGCTACGCCCGTACCCACGGCCCCACCCGTGGTACCCACAGCGGTCACTAATTCCTTTGTTCATCTGCGAGCTGGCGCCTCTACCGCCACGCCCATAGTTACCGACCTCAACGGTGGCACCACCGTGGTACTCGGTCCGTATCGCGACAGTCAGTGGCAGCAGGTCACCTATAACGGGCTGAACGGATATATCTTTCGTTCTTACCTAAATTACTAAGATTGGCTCCACATACTCATAGAAATCTCGCTGATAAATCGGTGCGATTAAGCGTTAGCGATTCCCAACAAAACTAACATAAGTGACAGGGTAGGCTTTGTGACTTACAACGATGGACCTTCCTTGGTCCGGAGGCATACTGTGCTTACCAATAAGAGAGGGATATCTTAAATGGGTAGGTCAAGAACGAGGAAGATAAAATCAACGAGCCAAGTCCAATACCAACCAGAGGTAGCCGACGTTTTCTACATGAGCCTGGAAGAGGCCAAGCAGGCCATCGGCGATAAATACGAGCAGCTGGCCGAACGCTATGAGTACCGTTTTCCGAAGCATAAGGGCATCACCTAGGGACAAAGTACGGCCATAAAATCAACAGGTAACGAGACAACGGTCTAGTACGGGCCGTTGTTTTTTGGTTTAATTGGATGGTTCCACGCTCGTTCGTCGAACGGGCCGATGTAGCTCAGTTGGTAGAGCGGCGCTTTCGTAAAGCGTAGGTCATGGGTTCGAATCCCTTCATCGGCTCCATTTGATTCAATCTGTTTCCCTAAGCCACGTATAGCGTGATGTAATGTGAGAAGCCGGTGAAGCCCGAGCGAGCCGTACTTACGCGTACGTTGAGCGAGGCCTGGAGCTGGCGCCGACACAGAACGCGCGATATACGTAGCGCAACGCGGGTGTAGTACATCGGTAGTATGCGACCTTCCCAAGGTTGAGAGGCGAGTTCGATTCTCGCCACCCGCTCCAGAAATTATTCTCCAGACGGCCTTTGGGCCGTTTTTGGTAACGTTAAGATTTGCGACCCTAACCGCCAAAGATCTGCTATGCTCAGCGTATGAAATTAGCCCTCTTTGGTTCAGGTGAATTTACGCCCGCGGTTGATCAGATCGACGCCTATCTTATCGAGACCTTCAAGCCGCGAAATTTAGCTGTGCTTCCAACGGCCGCTGGGGCCGAGAAAGACGTCTTAAAATGGGTCGACATGGCCCAGGCGCACTACGCTAAGTTCGAAATCCCCGTAATCCCCGTGCCAATCCTAAATCGAGCCGACGCCAGCGATCCGAACTTGGTCGATCGGCTGGCCGAGGTCGATTGGATCTTCTTCTCCGGAGGTCAGCCAGGCTATCTGCTCGAAGTGCTGAGTGGCAGTCTCCTTGAGCAGATGATCCTGAAGCGAGTCGGTGAGGGGGTCTTGCTCGCTGGCAGCTCGGCCGGCTCGATGGTCATGGGCAGTCATATCCTGGCACACCCTTTTAAGGCGATGTTCGGAAACGACGACGAGAATTGGCAGCCGGCATTGGGACTCGTGAAGTACTCTATCATCCCTCACTTTAATCGCTGGAAGGGGGGGTCCTTCATCTTTGATCGAGCGTCCGCTGAGATTCGCAACGCCTGGATGGGGATCGATGAGGATACGGCGTTGGTGATGGATGACGCGACCGAGACGGTCCACGGCGCCGGCCGAGTAGAGATCCATGAGGCGGGTGAGATCCGGAGCCGCGTTGCTTCGTCCTGAGTGTGGTAAGCGGCCATTACAAAACCCCCTCAATCGAGGGGGTTTTGTTTGGGACAGATAATTGCGGGGTGGGGCCGAGACGTTTTTAGGCGTCTCGGCCACCCGAGAGTGGGATGGGTCAGCGAGCCGGCAGAGGGGTGCCACAGAGGGCGATCTGCCAAACGAACTCGTAGCCGGCATCTGCCGTGGGCATGTGCCACTGCAGGGTGCCCTTAGCACGGTCGTAGTGGAGGTTGGTGCCCGCAGTGTTCTGCGGGCCTACCAGCGCGACATCGACTATCTCAAGCCGCATACCGGCGGCGGTCTTGGTTGGGGCGGTGCCCCACCAAGAGGCTGAGACGGTGTTGTCGATCTGGCTGATCCGCACGTGCATTCGCGGGTCACCGTTGACCGTGTAGCCGGCTTGATCCGCCTGCAGGGTAGTCGCGACCTGCCCGGTGGGGCAGGCGGGTCCGCCGGTGCCACCCATCGGCTTGGCGTCGATGACGGCGGCAGAGTCCCGACCGGCGGAGGCGGAGTGAGCCCTCACCGAGGTGAGACCCACGGCGCCGAGGGCGACGAGCGTGGCGATCACGACGAACCGTAGCACCATTTGGCGCACAAGCCTCATAAATTGTCCTCTCGGGTGCGACTGTGACGAGTGGTGGTCTCAGGCTGAGGTCACTGCACAGAACCGTCAAATAATAGCATAAGTAGTTTGTTTTGTCAATACTAGCCGACGAAGACGCCGCGGACGAAGAGGTACATCAGAGCGAGGTTGGCCACCGAGCCGCCGACGAGCCAGAGTAGGGCGATTCGAGGGTGCTTACTGGCCAGCGTGTCAAAGAGGATGGCCAGAGGGAACATCACCATGACGTAACGTAAGAGACTCTCGAGGTTGCCACTGAGAAGCGGCAAAAGCAGGCCTAGTAATACCAGGGCGCCGTAGGAGTAGCGCAGGCGGAACCGTCTGAAGCTTAAGAGAAACGCTATGCCGATCGCAACGCCCATTAGCCCCAGTAGATCATTGGGCTTGGGGCGAGCGTGGTGGAGGACTGCGATGAATGGATGCACGACGACGGCCAGAATATTCCAGGTGGCGTGGCGGTCTGGCCAGCTGGCGTGGTAGGCAGCTAGGTAGGTGCTGAGGCCGCCCGCGACAAACTGCAAGTAGCCAAAGTAACCCAAGGCACCAAGTGGTATGAGCCCAAGCCAGAGCAGATTCCAGCGGATATTCTCGATTCTCCAACCACATTGTTCCAGATACTCGACACCAAGCGCAGCCATCAAGACTATGCCGGGCAGGCGCGTGGTGGTAGCCAGCAAGCCAAAAGTACCCGCAAGCCACCAGCGCCCGGTCCGCGCCGCGTAGAAGGCGCCGAGGATGAAGAGCAAGAAGAGCGACTCGGTGTAGGGCGCCATAAAGAAGAAGGCGCCCGGGAAGGCCAGCAGGAAGCCGAGAGCCCAGTAGTGCGATTTTCCTGGTCTATCCAGCTCGGTCAGACGCCATAGCAGAAGAGCACCCCCAGCCAGGGCCACCAGGTTCGTTAACGTGGCTATCAGCGCGAAACTCGTTGCCGGCTGCAGTACACCACGCCAGGGCATCATAAGCCAGTGCATGGTCACGGGAAAGAGCGGGAAGAAGGCTCGCAGTCCCACCTGAGCCTGGACGTAGCCGTGAGTGGCTATGGCATAGTAATTGCCGGCATCAAAGGTATCCAAGGCGCCGACGTAGCGAGTGATACCGCCGTCTACGGCCAAATTGAACTCGGGCCGCACTCTAAGAGGCGCTTGGTGCGTGAAGATCCATGAGCTCACACCGAGTATAACGACCGCCCAGGTGAGTACGAGGCCAATTAACCGTTTGGTGGGTACCTGGTATTGGTTATGCATAGTCATAATTGTAATGTTAAATTGCACAGTAATCTATCAGGGTGGTTTACTCGCCCTAAGTGGTATAATCGGTCTCATGAATATCCTGCCGCCCCTCGGCAATATTAGGCGGACTATAAGCGCCCGGGCCGACCACGTCCGCCAGTCGCGCTTTTTTCATGATCGCTTGTCCATGGGTCTCATCATTGGCTCACTAGCGGTGAGCGCTTTTACCTTCATCACGCTCCTTCTGAACGTCCACCCCAGTGATATTGCCCAGCCAGTGCGCTACTCTAGCCTCAATCTGGGGTACACCCTGGGTCCTTGGTATTATCCCTATCTGGTAGCACTCTTTGCCTTAGGCGTCATCCTAGTGAACTCGGTGGTGGCCTACCAGGCGTTTGCCCGCAGTCGTCTGGCAAGCTTTTACTTACTCCTCGGGGCTACGGTGGTAGCGATATTTAGCTTTGTCATAGCTAACGCCCTGGGAGTGGTACGTTGAAGCCCACTGAGGCAGTACGCTTGCGCTGGGTCGACCGCCGCTGGTTTATTCGCCTCTGGGAGATCATTCCGGGCGCCGTGACCTGGACGGTACTCCTGGGACCTATCGTCTTAAGCGTGTTCGCGCCAGTCTGGGTGGCCTACTTTATCATCGCTTTTGATCTCTATTGGATGATTAAATCGTTCCGCCTGAGCGTCAACCTCATTCGCAGCTACCGCCGATTGCGCGAGGCCAACACCATCGATTGGTCGGGCCGGGTGACGCGTTTGAGTGACCCGAACAACTATTTGATTCAAGTGAACAACGAACTCCAACAGATAGCTGAACACCATCCGGAGGCGCTGAGTCACTGGCCATGGAGTACTTCGCCGCTGCAGAAGCAGTACCGCTCACTGGTGGCTGAGCGCAATCGCTTGCTCGAGATCACCGAGCACGAACGAACTGTGCTTGATCCGAGCCAGATCTATCACGCCGTCATCCTGGCCACCTTTAACGAATCCATCGATATCTTAGAGCCGTCGGTACGGGCGCTCACCGAAGTTGATTTCCCAGTGGAGCGTCTAATGCTTGTGATCGCCTACGAGGAGCGGGGAGGGGATCAGACCGAGCGTAACGCCCTGGACCTCATTGAGCGCTACGGGAGCCGCTTCGCCTACGCCGTGGCCGTGAAACACCCGGACGGCATTACCGGTGAGATCCGCGGTAAGGGCGGTAACATTAGCTATGCTGGGCGCCGTCTCACCGAGGAGATCCGGCGTCGCGATATCGACCCCGAGCACGTCGTGGTCACTACCTTCGATTCCGATCACCGTGCCTCCAAGAACTACTTTAGCTATCTCACTTACGTGTATGCGCTGGATCCCAACCGTGTGCACAAGAGCTTCCAGCCCATCCCGATGTTCTATAACAACATCTGGGACGCGCCGGCGCCCATGAGAGTGATTGCCACCGGTAATACCTTCTGGCTCCTCATGGAGATGATGCGCCCGCACCGCCTGCGTAACTTTGCCGCGCACGCCCAGAGTCTGGCCGCACTCATCGTCACCGATTATTGGAGTGTCACGAGCATTGTGGAGGACGGCCACCAGTTCTGGCGCACCTACTTTGCCTACGACGGCGAGCACGAGGTGGTACCGCTCTTTACGCCCATCTATCAGGACGCGGTGCTGGCCGAGACCTACGCCAAGACGTTCAAGGTCCAATTCTTGCAATTGCGCCGCTGGGCCTGGGGTGTCTCAGATATCCAGTTCGTTGTACGTAACTCCATTACGCACAAGACCATACCCTGGAGCAATAAGCTCATCCAATTCGGCCGGCTCTTTGAGGGTCACTTCACCTGGGCCACCGCACCGCTCATCTTAGGCTTTGTGGCCTATCTGCCACTGCTGCTTAATCACACCTTCAGCCACCAGAGCCTCGCCTACGAGCTGCCCATCATCACCTCTCGTATCATGACGCTGTCGTCGGTGACTATTATTATCACGGCGTTTGTTTCGCTCATCTCGCTACCACCGCGGCCGCCTCGCTATCGTCGCAGCCGTAATATCCTGATGCTCTTGCAGTGGCTTTTGCTACCCATAACGTCTATTGGTTTCGGCGCCTTTGCCGCAATTAACGCGCAGACTCGCTTGATGTTCGGCCGCTACCTCGAGTTCTACGTTACCGAAAAGTCCACGCGCAAATGACCAATTACTTCCTCGCCTTTGCCTTAGCCCTAGGTGTATCGGCCGTAGCTACGCCATTGGTCCGGCGTTTTGCGCTTCGTCTGGGCATCATCGATAAGCCCAATGAGAGC
This sequence comes from Candidatus Saccharimonadia bacterium, assembly GCA_038244255.1. Taxonomy (GTDB): domain Bacteria; phylum Patescibacteriota; class Saccharimonadia; order UBA4664; family UBA4664; genus JBBRTP01. The sequence continues at coordinate 19,630 of JBBRTP010000001.1, read as the reverse complement.
CGAAAGATCCACAAAGTGCCCGTGGCCTATCTGGGTGGCGTCGCTATATTCATTGGTTTTCTTACGGGTATCGTGGTGTACCTGTCGCCCAATCGCCAGCTCATCGCCCTTATGGTTGGCTGCCTCATATTGGTGCTCGTGGGTGTGGTGGATGATATTCGGGGGCTCTCCGCCTGGGTGAAGCTCATCTGGCAGTTTATCGCTGCCAGCGTGGCGCTCTCCGGCGGCATCGGTATCACCGTCATCACCAACCCGTTCGGTGGGGTCTTTGACCTCGGCTACGGTCGCTTCGCGGCGAGCTTGTTTGGCCTCGATTTTCACATCACGCCGATCGCCAATCTCTTTAGCCTCTTATGGATGGTGGGACTGGCCAATACGGTAAACTTCCTCGACGGTCTCGATGGCCTAGCCTGCGGCGTCTCCGGTATCGCGGCCTTTGTGATGTTTATCGTCGCAGCCGGGCCCAATGTGCACCAGCCGGCCGTCGCGCTCATTGCCATCATCCTAGCCGGCGCGGCCTTTGGCTTCCTGCCGTACAACTTCTACCCGGCTCGGATCTTCATGGGTGATTCCGGTGCCTACTTTCTGGGTCTCACGCTGGCAATGCTCTCTATCTACTCGGGCGCCAAGCTCGCCACGGCCGCCTTGGTACTTGGCTTTCCCATCGTGGACGCCATCTGGGCGGCGGTACGGCGGATCGCCAAGCGTACCTCACCGTTTAAGGCCGATCGTCAGCACTTCCACCACCTGCTATTAGACGTTGGCTTGACCCAGCGCCAAGCCGTCCTGACGTTTTATGCCATTACGGCAAGCTTCGGCCTGGTAGCCGTCACCATAGGCTCGTTTGCTAAGTTAATTGCACTGGTCATACTAATTTTTCTCATGGCGAGCTCAATAGGCGCCCTCTTGATTATCAATTGGTATCGTCTAAACCGCCTGCAGCCCAAATAATCGGCGTGGCGTGACTCGTGCCGCCTATGTTTTGAGCCATCGTCACCGGATGATAGAATGTCAGGGTAACGAGGGAGGCAGCCATGAAGCCAAGACAACTTCAGGACCTGATTAAGAATCTTCAAGAGTTCTATAAGTGCCCTTCGTGCGACACGAATTACTTCTTTGATGACATTCGATTCCTGGGAGAGATTGACCTATACTGCTTCGTTCAGTTAAGCTGTCACAATTGCTCCTTGCCAGTTCTGGCTACGGTAAGCACAAATCCTAAGGGTACCGGGAAGCGTCGCAGCGACCTACGACAGAGCGAAGAGGCCAAGTTTGCGGCCAAGGGCGCCATCTCGGCCGGCGAGATCGCCGAATTCCACCGCTGGATATCCAAATCAAAGCATATGTTCAAGCAATCGAAATAATTCAAGAAGGTAGGAATCATGGAAAAGTTAACCCTCGCGGTCACTACGCGAACCGAGCGTGGGAAAAAGAATGCGCAGCTACGGGCCGAAGGTAAGATCCCGGCCACGGCCTATGGTCACGATCACGTGGCTCAGTCGCTGGTAGTGGACTCACGCGTCATCGAGCGCATCTACGATCAAGCCGGTGGGAACAAGATTATTGAGCTCAAAGTCGATGGTACGAAGGCCGAGAACGTGCTGATTCAGGATGTTCAGCGAAACCCGCTCAATGATGCCATCATCCATGCCGACTTCTATGTAGTGAACATGAACGAGGTCCTCACCGCCGAGGTGCCGTTGCACTTCGTGGGTGAATCTACCGCCGTCTACCAGGACGAGGGTGTACTGCTCAAGAACCTCGAGGCAATTGAGGTCGAGTGTTTGCCGGGCGACCTGCCTGAGTCGATAGAGGTCGATATCTCGGTCCTCGATGACTTCGAGAAGACCATCACCGTGGCCGATCTTAAGATCCCGGCCGGCGTGAAGCTGCTGGTGGAAGAGCCCGAAACTATCCTCGTGGTCCGGGTGGAGCCACCACGTAGTGACGCCGAAATGGCGGAGTTGGATGAGGAGCTCAAGGACGAATTGCCAGAGGGTGTGGCTGAGGAGCTTCCGATTGTGGTGTCAGAGGAGAACGAAGGCGACAAAGACCGCAAGTAGCTTCGGGCCGAATCGATTATCAAGACAGGACCTTCGGGTCCTGTTTTGATATCCAGCGAGACCGATCCCAAGCCCCTGTGGTCCGATAGAGGCAAGAAGATGCCTAATTGGGTATCTTGCGGCTAAGAACGCCTCCAGGAGGCTCTGAACGCGTCAGAACGGCCTCGTAGAGCCAGATTATATGGCTTAGTCATGTCTGGCGCCCGAACCGCTAGGCTTTGAGGCAAACCAGCTAATGTATATAATCTCCTGGACACCCGTCACCCTACCAGAGAGCGAGGTGAGTACATTGCTAGAGAACCGGCCGGAGGCCGATCCGCGGCCGGTCGTCGGCCGGGAACCTGGAATACGAGGCGATCTTAAGAATCTGCGTCAGGCGGCCGAAGGCATCGTCGATGTGCTTAAGAAGGGTCGCTCGATGAAGTGGATTCTCTTCTTCATCGCCTTGGGCTCGGTCGTCGATCTGTGGCTGCGACACATGACACTGAGCAGGTTCAGTATCGCCTTCGGCATTGCACTGGTGGTACCGCCGCTAGAGATGCTCAACACGGTCGGTGAACTCATCTGCGACAAGATGTGGCCACGTACATCTGAGGGCGATGACGAGGTACGCAAGATCAAGCACATCGCCGCAGGGGCGGTGCTCCTGGCCGCATCACTCGCCATGATCCCCGAGACCCTCCTCTTCCTCTACCCGAGGTGAGAGGAGGGTCTTCTAGTACTTCTTGAGCTCACGGGCCAGCTGAGAGTCGCTCGAGAGGTCGGCGTGGTAGGCCAGGTAGCGCACGAAGGCCGCCGTATTAAAGTGTTTGAGGGTTGTCAGGACCACCCTGGCGATCTCGGCCGAGCTCAGCTCGGCCTTCTTCATGTCCAAAAGTTTAGCCTCGATGGTGTCGGTCACGGCATCCACTGTATTCTCCTTGGCGGGTATCGAGAGGAACGCCCCATAGATACCGGAATAGAGCTTAGCGCGTGAGTAGCGCTGCTTCTTGCCGGTCTTTTTTATTACCTTGAGGAAGCCAAGATCCGGCGCTTCGTAGGTGGTAAATGACTCGTGGCAGGATAAACAGCGACGACGTCGCCATATCTGGGTGGCGAACTTGGTAGCGCGGCTATTGTAGACCTCGGTGGTGTCTTGGCGACAAAACGGACATTTCATGACTATATGTTGTCATATGACTATTGATTTGGCTAGGGGATAAGTTTGAGAATAGGGGATAAGTACCCCCCTGTCATCCTGAGCGAAGTCGAAGGACCTGACCGATGGGATGCCAATATCTGGGGCTATGATTCGAGGCTATCTTGGCTAAGATGAGAGCGTCCGATCGGCTAAGCTACGAAGGAGGCACCGTGAGGCTCTTAGAGGGCGCTGAGGCGCGTACAGCGTGGCAGATGATATCCGCGGCGGCAAACGAGGCTAGAACGGCTACCTGCGGTCGCTCGAGGTGCGGTAGCGTGATCGCCTCCGGTGTCGGGGTCATTATCGGTCGGGGCTATAACTCACCACCGGCGGATCGGGCCGATCAAAGGCGCTGCGAGCGGCGCGGTGAGCTTGCTCCGGGTTTTAAATCCGATCGGACCTGCTGCATTCATGCCGAATGGCGGGCTATCATGGACGCTCTGAGGTCGAATCCGAGCCCAGTCACGGGCGGCCGGCTCTACTTCATTCGCCTGGACGAGGCGGGAGAGCCCGAGCCCGCGGGCCGGCCATACTGTACGATATGCAGTAAATTGGCGCTTGATGTGGGGCTGGCCGAGTTTGTACTGTGGCATCGGGAGGGGATCACCGCCTACGACACGGTGGAGTACAACGATCTCTCATTTGCCTTCGGGCGGTGATTTACATCTGTTGGTGAGCGTGATTCAATAGGAGTTCGTCGACCAATCGAGACCCGAGGAGGGCAGTATGAGCGGCATGCACCATGTCTATACCGGTCGCTTTATAGTTCTCCAGGGGCCGTCCGGATCGGGCAAGAGCACGATCATCGACAGCCTGGTAGAGCGCCATCCTGAGCTCAGGATGACCATCTCGTCTACTACTCGACCGCAGCGACCTGGTGAGATTGACGGAGTTCACTACCATTTCATCTCGCGCGAGCTCTTCGAGGAGCAGATCGATGCCGGCCTCTTTGCTGAGTACGCCGAATACGGCGGCGATTACTACGGCACCCATCGTTCGGAGGTTGAGCCCGGTCTAGCCGGCGGCCGAGTGCTCATTGGCGACGTCGATATTAACGGCGTGCGTCAGCTCATTGAGTTCTATGGGTCGATTCTGATCGTCTACGTCCAGCTCGTGACGGGTGAATCCCGTTCGATTGACGCCGAGCTGCTGGATCTGAGGCTCCGGATCATGGCTCGGAGCCCAGAGCTCACTGGCGAGCAGGTTGCCGCACGCATTAAGGCGGCGCGGGCCGAACGATCTCTCATGGACCAGAAGCCCTTCATTGACTGGAGAGAACGTCGCGTCGTCAATCGTAATCTGGTGTCGGCGATAGATGAGGTTGAGCACCAAATCGTTCTCCCGTGCCTACAAGCCCTGGCTTAAGCCACCCTCGTAATAGGGTGGCTCTTTCTTTGCCCAAGATGCTAATCCATTACATTTTGCAATAAGTAATACAATTGTGTATAGTAATGAGCATGAAGAATACGATTACAATTACTACTAAGGGTCAGACGACCCTGCCGGCACCGGTGCGTCGTAAGCTTGGCTTGGACAAGACCGGCGGCGTACTACTGATAAGCTTTGACGAGCGTAAGGGCGAGCTGGTGATCTCGAAGCTCGTGAATATAGCTGAGCTCAGTGAGCGGATCTCGCGCTACGTTAAGCCCCGTACTCGCCCAGTAGTGAGTGTCGACGAGTATTATCAGGCTCATCGTGGGGTAGGGCAGTAATGGCAGCGTTCGCTGGTTCACTCGATGCTAATGTGCTTCTGCGATTACTCCTGAACGACGTTGCCGATCAGCACCGGGCAGTGGCTCGACTGTTCGAGGCTGCGCAGGGCCAATTTGCCATCGCCGACACGGCGATTATTGAGGTGGTCTTTGTGCTAGAGCGCAATTATGAGTTCACTCGTGCTCAAGTGGCCGAGGCCGTCACCGGCGTTATGGCACTGGCTGAGATTAACTGTAACCGTGGACTCTTTGAGTGGGCGCTACCGCTGTACTCCAGTAACCCCAAGCTCTCCTTCGAAGACTGCTGCCTAGCCACTTACGCCGAGCTTAACCATGCCGAGCCGCTCTGGACGTTTGATGCGAAGCTAGCCAATCAGGCACCGAGCGCCAGGTTAGTGCCTAATACATAATATTGACAGAATAAGTGTTTAGTAGTATAATACATTTGTATTTTGACAATCCGTTACATTTCAGTTGAGAGCGGTATTTTGTGACCAATTCCTTTTTGGTCTCAGTATGCCGTTCTCACACCTTGGTCTGAGTCTACCGCGCACCGTGCGTGACTAGAATTAGACGGCAGAATAGGCGGACTGTCATGCCGACACCCGCTACGATGAAGCAGACCCGGAAGCTCTTGAGCCTCTTCGGGGACGAGCCGACCGTCGAGCAAGTACAGAACCTGCTCGGTAACGGTGATCTCATCCAGAGGATGCTCGACGCCGACCTCTCGCAGGTCGACCGCGGTGCCTTCGCGACACTGCTTACGCCAGCGGCTCCCGACATCCCATGGACGCCGGTCAGCCAGTACGTCGAGCGCATCATGGCTCGCAGTAGGCTACGTGGCTGGGGCTTCACTAAGAAGCAGTCCGCTGCCTTGGCGGCTAATCTCACGGATCACGCTGGGAGACTCCGGCCCACCGGTGTCACCATCCGGCTCGGTAAGGGCCTGGAGCATGACCGAGCCGAGGCCATAGCTTGGCTCGAGGATGAAGCCAAAGCTTGCGGTTTTGCCTTCGAGGACTATACTGGTCCCGGTCGCACGAGCTTCTATGTCGGCAGTGAGCAAAGTGAGCAAGAGGACACGAAGTGTCTCGGACCGGTTGGCCTCGATCTTGAGACCTACTGGGACCCCACCGATGGTGTGGTTCCTTCCGAGGTGCGACGGCTCCAGCGATTCTGGCCTGGGCTCGAAGTAGCTTGGCTACTGGCGCTGAACCCGCAGGTCTACGTGAAAATGGATGGCACTATCATCCCGTTCATGTTGGCCTCAGGGTTGGTCGTCGGCTCCGGGAGCCTGCCGCGCTTCCTCCGCGATGGCCGCAAGGCCTTTGTCGGCGGCTACTGGGATGGCCGCAGGTGGCACGGGACTGCCATGGTTGCCTTCAGGGAGTTGTAGGGCTCGGACTTAGGTCCCTTGGGGCTTGGAGGGCCTTGGACTCTGTTCCTTGGCCCTCCGCCCCGCAGGGGCGCAAATTCAATTTTTACGAAAGTAGAGGTTGGAGGAGCGCCCCTTCTTCATGTCTTGGTATAATCAAAACTGGAAAGTAGGCTAATGAATCCGACTTTACGGAGTTATGGTCGCCGAAATCTCTTGATTGCCACATTACTGCCAGGATCTAGTCGCTTACGGGTTGCTAGAGTGCGCAGGTGGCTTATCAAGCACTCCGTGCTCTTGGCTTGAGATGGTTGATCTCGCATAAAATACAGAGTCTGGATGCGTCTGGGCTCAGTGATACGCAAGGCTAAGAGTGCATAACTAGTTGGTCGTCGACTCCGGGAACCTGCCGAACTTCAACCGCAATGGCCGCAAGGCCTATGTCGACAACAACTGGGATGACAACAGGTGGCACAAGACTGCCATGGTTGCCTTCAGGGACTGCTCGATATAGTAAAGGAGTGCTAATCGCGCTCCTTTACTATTTCTATGAGGTAGCTTTGATCCAACCACCGAGCATGCGTCCGATCTCGTGTAGTTTGGATTCGGTCTCCAGATAAGCTTCGTTAGAGATGCATTTGCAGTCCTTACAGAGCCGTACCAGGAGACGTAATACGTCCAGCTTGGCCGAGGCAAGACGCAGCTGTTTTACCTTAGACTCGGTTTCAGCTATCCCGGCTGCGCTCACGGTAGCTTCAAGGAGGGTGAGCAGCTGCGTTTGGCAAGTCTGCCCTAGTGTGTAGCGTTGAGCCTTAGGAAACTTTAGCAATAAATCGTTCCAGGAATGATACGTTTGGTAGAGCGTATGAATAATCGGTACATCAAACAGCCCACCGGACAGCTTACCCTTCAGTTTAGGGGGGGGGCGAGATTTTGTTCCTGTTAGGCATAAAGATTCCTCGGTAAGTTTTAATGAAGCAGTCTCCATAGTGGCGCTATTTGCCGCTTGGGACAAGTTTAAACGGGGTAAGCGTTCACGTACCGATGTTCTGCGATACGAACGCCATCTCGAGGTGAACATCTTTGAATTACAGCAAAAGCTTGAGTCTGGTAGCTACCGACATGGTAGGTATAGTCCGTTTACGATCTGCGATCCCAAGCAGCGCCGAATTCATAAAGCCACCGTCGAGGATCGCCTCGTCCACCAGGCGATTGTCAGCGCCATCGAGCCATTGTTTGATCGTCGTTTCATCCATGACAGTTACTCTTGTCGCAAGCAAAAAGGTACTCATGCGGCGGTGACGCGACTACGTACCTTCCTGCGCCAAGCTAGTACAAACAATACGCAGACGGTCTACGCCCTCAAATGTGATGTTAGACAGTTCTTTGCGTCGGTCGATCATGCGATACTGATGGATCTACTTGAGCGGCGGATCGGTGACGAGAGAACTTTAGAGTTATTGCAAACAATTATCGATAGCCTGCCCGCAAGCTCCGGCAAGGGGATCCCGCTGGGTAACCTGACGAGCCAGCTCTTTGCTAACGTCTACCTACATGAGTTTGATTGGTTTGTGAAGAACCATCTTAGAGAGAAACAGTATCTGCGCTACTGTGACGACTTTATAATCCTGAGTACTAGCCGGCAGCACCTGTTTGATCTAATCCCTGTCCTGACCGAGTTTCTGTATGACCGGCTAGGGCTAACTCTGCATCCGGGTAAGACGACGATTCGCAGCTGGGGACAGGGAATTGATTTCTTGGGCTACGTGGTAAAACCGCATAGCATTGGCCTCAGGAATAGGACCAAGCTACGGATGATACAGCGGGTAAATGAGGCTAACATTTCGTCGTACCTTGGGCTTTGCATGCACGCTAATAGTTATCGTTTGAGGCAGGACATAAAGACTAAGATTTGGCTATAAACTTTACCACTTGCGTTCGGTTTATGTACGGTATAGTATCGGATCTAGAGGAGCGGCAAATGGACAGATGCAACGACCAAGTGAGTATCCTGGCGGCTTTTGTACCGGGCCCGCACAACACCGTGCAGGTCACGCCCTACCTCATGAAGTGGCAGGGCCGGCGCTACAAGCTGGGCATCATGGGCCTCTACCACCCCGAGCGGCGGGGGACCAAGCAGATTCACATCTTTAGCTTCTCCTCGGGCGAGACGGCCTTCCGCGTGGAGCTCGACCCCGAGACGCTTGAGTGGACGCTCAAAGAGGTCTTTTATGGCTGATCGAGATTGCCGCGGCCGGCTACGCGGCCTCGCAATGACGGATGACTGCTTTGCCTTGGCTCTTTTGTCATCCTACGGCTCGACCGGAGGATCTTTCCGAAGAGATCCTGAATCAAGTCCAGGATGACATAAGGGACTTTAGAGGATCGAAAAGCGGCTAGACATGACGAGGCCCCCGTTGATGCTTGCGCATCGCAGGGGGCCGTTCGCCAACTCGTGATGGGTGGTGCTAGGCGGTCTTGCGGCTGGACTGATCCGCGGATCTGATGACCCAGGCATTGCGCCACTGGCCGTTTGTCTCCGGCACCATGCCGAGGTTCGCGAGCTCGGTCTTCGTGGTCTGGGGACGCTCGAAGACGCCGGCGGCGATCTGCGGGTCGGTCAGGTAGTCGGGGCTCGTCAGCAGGGTGACGACCAGCTTGCCGTTCACCCAGTGTGGGGGCCTGATGACGTAGCGACGGCCGTAGTCACGGGTCGATCTGCCGTTGGGCCCCCCGACCTCGGTGGCGTCGAAGTACTCGATCCAGAGGCCAGGCACGAGGTCGAGTGGCTGGAGGGCGTCGTCGTGGTGTGGGCGGAGGCTGGGGTAGCTGGTGCGGTCTTCGGTGGCCGTTGTGGTCATCGGAGCTCCCATCTTGAGTTGGCGCGAGGTGCGAGCGGTCGGGCGACCGTCTTGGTTGCATATTATACGTAATATTATTGAATAGTCAACATATGAACCTACGCATCAACCCCGAACCCCCCGAGATCATGCATATCGATCTCAACTCGGCCTTCGCCATGACCGAGCAGCAGGCCAATCCGCTCTTGCGCGGCCGGCCGGTGGGGGTTACCAACCGTATTAACGATTACTCCATCTGCATTACGGCCTCCTATGAGGCCAAGCGGCTGGGGGTCACGCTGGGCACGAGGTATCGCGAGGCTCGGCTACGGGCACCGGGGTTTGTGATGCTCGAGAGCGACGCGCCCAAGTATCAGTACGTGCACCGTAAGCTCAAAGCCATCTTCGAGAGCTACTCGCAGACGGCCTATATGAAGAGTATCGACGAGGGGGTGATCGACTTCACTGGCATGCGGCGGATCATGAAGGGGCGACCGCTGGAAGACGTGGCGGCCGAGATCAAGCAGCGGATTCGCGATGAGGTGGGGGACTACATGAAGGTAAACATTGGCATCGCTAGTAACCGCTGGCTGGCCAAGCTGGGGGCGGGATTCCTCAAGCCGGACGGGCTCTACACCATCGACCAGGAGAATCTGGAGGTTGTTTACGGCGTGATGCGCCTGACCGATCTGCCCTACATTAAGCGGCGTAATCAGATACGGCTCAACGACGCTGGCATCTATACGCCGCTGGAGTTCCTGGCCGCTACCGAAGCCACGCTCACCAAACGAGTTTTTAAAAGCATCAACGGCCACCACAGGTATCTCAAGCTGCGCGGCTATGAGACCGAGGTGGACTTTGGCATCAGAACCGTCGGCCGTAGCTACGTATTGGAGCACCGCACGGCCGATCCGGAGGAGATCGCGGCGCTCCTCTACAAGGCGGCCGCCAAGGTGGCACGCCGTCTCAAGGTGAATAATCTCGCGGCGCGGGGGCTGGCGATCCAATTTGGCTACGTGGGCGACCCGGCCGGGCCAAGGTGGGGGAGGCTTCAGCATGGCTCGGGTTGGCATGGCCGCCGGATGTATGCCGCGAGCGCGCGCCGCGCCGACCAGCTCTACCTTCGGGCCATGGATCTCTTCGGCGAGAGCCCGCCCGGGCGCGTGCTGGGGTCGCTGGCCATCACAGCCTACGCTGTAGAGCCGGCGCGGACCGATCAGCTGGCGTTGTATGAGAGCGAGGACGTGCGTCTGGAGCGGCTCGAGGACGCCTTAAACGCCGTGAACGACAAATACGGTGAGCTCACCGCCGTGCCGGCCAAGGTGATCAAAAGCAAGAACCCCATGAAGGATAAGATCCCGTTTGGGAGTATCAGGTACTTCGATAAGTAGGTAAGTATGGGGTGAAGCGCTTATGATTGCCTAAACGGCTAAATGATGTTAATCTGAGCTATCTCAACGCACATGCGCTGGGCGTACTGTCCTTCAACCAAGGAGCGCTCGCATGGATGTTATCAGCTGGAGAGTGTCGGCCAAAGAAGCTGCCCAACATGCCAAAGGTGTCAGTGACATGATCCCAGGAGTCGGTATCGAAGTTCGGCTGCAATGCCGGATCTGTTCCTCCGTAACTGAACGATGGGAGAGTGTGGGGCTCTACCCAGTAATCAAAAGAGGTGAGGCTCTGCCGCACGCCGGCCATCCCTCTCATGGAGAGCGTTGGAACGTGTGGATCATCGGGGCTCTAGCACGTGATCGTCATTGCCGTGAGTGTGGGTATGGATCGATCATCCCGCCCGCGCAACAAGCAGCTCTCATTGTGGCCACGGCCGAGGCTGCAACCCACGAATGGCTAGGTTCTCTTATTTCGGAGCTGGAGCTCAGGGTAGGTATGAGACTGGTTGCCTGGTCCGATCGCCCGTCGGAACGCATGTACGAGCCCTACTACGTACGTCCTTCCGAGGAGCGCAATCTTGAGGTAGCACTCGACTGGAATCCCTTCGATCTCCTAGCTCAGTCGATCCAGCCCGCCTAACGCCCCCGTGGTCCCTTCGTTCTATCGAGCGAGGTCGCCCCTCCGGGGGCGATTTCGTTTTCATTGTAGACTGGTCAACAAAAGACCCACGGCGTTGCCGTGGGTCTTTCGAACCCGGTACTACGCAGGCTCGGCTAGGCGGTGGCTTGGACCATCTCTTCCTTGGCTGCGACTTCGGCTTTCTCGCTCTTTTCGGTGAGCTTAGTTTTGAGCCATTTGGTAAGACCCCACGACTGCTTAAGTATGGTGGTGTACTCCTCGATGAGCTCGTCGCTGGCGCCATTAGGGCGCGCCTTCTCGAGTAGGGTCTTAGTAACCTCGGCCTCGCGGCGCGCATTAGCCAGTGCGTCGAGCTTAAGCCGGTAGCTGAAGAGGCGATGAGCCTCCATGATGTAGTGCGAGACGCCTGCACTCGCTCGCCGTAGGTCGTTACCGAGCCCGTAAAACTGATCCGCTGGGAACTGCTTTACCAGTTCATAGACGGCATCTTCACCGGCCCTCGCTGACGTATAGATACGCAGCTGTTCAATTGATTCTGCCATGACACTCCTTCCGCTCGTACACCTCACCTAAAATCAGTACGAGCACCGTTCTTATATTTGTTCCCTATCACCCTCTGTGAGTGATAATACCGAATAGAAACCGAACAGTCAAGCCCTAATATAGGGCCACGCTTATGACCCTATATCGGACGATGTTAGATGTCTTGGCTGGTCGAGAAGAGGCCTTGTTCATCAGGTACGATTTCGGTCTGCGAGGCCGCCTCAAGTGAGTCACGGCGTATTTCGGAGACTTGCTCGACACTGAGCCCAACGCTATCCTGGACCGGTTTGTGATCATCGTGTATGCCGGGATGGATCTCATTGAGATAATCCGCGGCATCGGTCTGCGGGATCTCCATATAAAAATCCACGTACGGCAGCACGTAGTCATCGAGATTTTCTTTTTGCATCTCTACCTCAGTTACTTACATGACCCCCACTGGGATCTGAACGACGGTCTTAAGATACCTTGACGGACCCTTTGAGTCAAAGCGATAGAATGCCAAAAGTTGTCGGTGAAATGGCTGGGTGCTTTGTGGGTTCTGCCGAGAGTGCGTGCGTGAACACATTTATTAAGCGAACAGCCAGATATATTCCAGATATGAAACTACATTTAGCAGACCGAACAGAACATTACACTGGAGACTCCTGGTAGAACATCAGCCCAAGTTTTATTTGCAATGCATCATCAAAATGGCGTGGATCTAGACCAATCAATTTCTTGGTTTTATCGAGCCGATAGATCAGCGTGTTGCGATGAATATGGAGCTTCTCTGCAGCGTCGGTGAGGTTGAGCCCGGATGCCAGGAAGGCCTGCACGGTCTTGAAGAGCTGCTCATCGCGCAGGAGCGGCGAGAGAATCTGGTGGGCGAGCTCGGCCTTACGGTCCTGGGAGGTATTGGCTAGGGTTATGAACATACCAACGTGCTTGATGTGGTAGATGCGGCTAAGCCCCCAGACCTTACTACCGACCTCTAAGGCCAATTTGGCGTCCTGATAGCTCTTTCTGAGGCCGGGTAGGTCGGGGTAATATTGGCCGATGCCGATGGTAATGGTCTCTTTACGTTGTAATTTTTGCAACAGTTCGAGAGCATATTCACTCTTTTCGGTCATGAATCGGATGGTATTTAAGGTAGTGAGACTCTCGCCACCAATACCTTTTAGTAAGACGAAGCGATCGTCGCCAATGTATGCCACCAAGTTGTCTTGGAAGTTCTTGAAGCCTTCGCGAATGTGGTTACTGATGCGCTCGGTGATCTGATCGAGCTGAATGAGCTCCTCCTCGGATGATAGGTGAGCGAACTCGGTGCGGGCGGCTTCTTCGAGGCCGGCTAGGTGAATCAAGATGACGCACTGAGCCGAACGCAAGTTGAGCTGCAGTATATCGGCTTGGCTATAGATGGCGTCCACATCGATGCTGGGCGCGGTGAGTGCGTCGTTGATGAAATCGGCCCGGACACGCTCGGCGCTCTGGATCTTATCGAGCAGGAAGTGCTGGTACACGATGACCTCGGCCAGTCCGTGGAGCAATATGGTGGCCTCTTGGGTGAGGGTGCCCGCCTCCAGCGGCAACCCGAAGACGGCGATGATCACGTCATCGTAGAGGAATGGCCACCAGCGCGTCTCGCGGCCCTCGAAGCCACTGGTGACGGTGCGTCCGGTCTGAGCCACGCTGAGCGCCTCGGGTACAAAAGCGCGGTGCTTAGGGGTATTTGAAGCGATGAGCTGACCAGCGAGATCGGCTAGTAAGATGTCACGCTTTAAAATAGTATGCGCCTTATCAACGATCTGTTGAGCTAGGGTATGGTTAAGCCGCATGAGCTGGCCCCACAAACCGGTTATATAAAATAGCCAGTTTTATCTGCACCGCATCGTCAAATACCCGCGGGTCGAGCCCGAGGGTGTCGGTGATGCGATCTAGCCGGTAAACCAAGGTGTTACGGTGAATTTTAAGCGTTTCGGCAGTACGCGTGAGACTCATATCGAAGTTGAAGAAGGCCTCTAGAGTCTGGATAATCTCGGCATTTTCGCCGAGGCGGTCCAGGAGCTCACGGGAGAAGTAAATATTACTTTCGTCCACGCCCGAAAGGAGTGGTGCCACCACGCCGAAGTCATCGATGTGATAGATACGATCAACGTCCCAGGTCTGAGCGCCCAGCTCGATAGCTGAAATGGCCTCGTGGTAGCTCTGACGCAGACCTTCCAACCCAGGGTGATAATTGCCAACGCCCACCGTGGTTGGGAGTTTGAGCTCGCTTCTGAGGATAGAGTAGATGGCATTAAGACTCTTCTTGAAGCCCTCGAGGCTGGCTGCCAGGTCGCTCTCGGTATCGGTGACTAGGTCTTTTAGGATCGAGAATGAGGTGCCACCGAGGTAACTCACTACATTCTCGCGACTTGAGGTGTAGAACGAGTTAAGCGCGCGATTAATGCCAAATTTATAACGGGTGAGGCGAACTTCACGATCGTTGGACGGATCCTGAGAGCGAGCGGTGAGCATGGGATCGTCCAGCTGGATCACAATGGCGATACGAGGGCGTTCGAGGTCGATATCAAAGAGGCGAGCCTCGGCCGTAAGGAGCGACCAGTCGGGCTGCGGTTGATTGAGTAGATCGTAGATGAATTTATCCAGCCGTTCGTCTTGACGCGGGATCTGCTCGAGCACGATACTCTGGTGCATTACGAGCTCGGCGATGCTGCGGATGAGTGGGGCGATTTCATCGTGATTACTCATCTCGGCGGCGAGGACGATGTAACCCACCACGTTGCCGCCATACGAGAAGGGGATGGCCCATGGCACTTTAGTGAGGTCGATGTTCTCTGGCTTTAAGCCACTGGTGGCCGAGAGCGTCTCGCCGGCCGCACCGGTCACACGAAGCTCCTGGCTAACCAGGGTGCTGACCTTAGCACGGATCTTATCGGCGATTTGCTGACTCAGCATAGAAACATTCCTCTTACGCTGGGACTTTCCACAAAAACTTACTCACAGCGTATGCGGTACACGGGTGCTCTGCAAGCATAAGGGGATACAAATAGAGACCCCTCCGCCTGGCATGGCGGAGGGGCGGGTGACGCGGTGTTACGCGTCGGTGTCCTGGTTCAGGACGGCGTTGAGCATGAGCGGACCGGAGAGGCCCTCGAGCCGCGGCCAGTAGGGCTTGGCCGTGCTCATTCGCATACCGGCGCTCGGGATGACGTAGAAGTCATCGCTGGTATCGAGCTCGATGCCCTCGAGCTCGACCACCCGATCGCGGTTGGCCAGGTAGGTCAGAGCGTCGCGGTTGAGCTCGTAGCGGACCGTCCGACGGACGAACCGCCGCGAGATCGCCGGAGACATAGACCGGAGGCGAGCAACTAACTCCTCGTCCGGGACATGGGTGACGACGCGGACCGCCGCTCGCCAGCCCACCGTACCAGTGTTGCGCTTGGCGTTCTTGGCCGGCTTGGCACCCTTGGTGGGCAGCAGGTCGGTCCGGCGTGCCTCGCACAGCCGCTGGAGCTCGTTGAAGGTGTCCTGGGCGTCCTTGAGCAGCGGGTTGACCTCGGGTGCGTACTCAGCATCGATAGCCTGGTGACGCTGGTTGCTCTCGGCGAAGATACCGAGTAGCGTGGTCTGGACCGTACCGAGGTGAGCGGTGAGCTCGTCGATCCGGTCGAACGGTGCAGTTTGTGGAGTAGTAGTCATGTGACTACATCCTTCCCGGTACTTCCACACTTTCGCAGTGGAATGGCGCCGACAGAAGGATTTCTGTAAGACCACCTTAACCCAGGTGGTATGGCCAATCTAGTCAAACCTTTTTACCTAAGATCGTAGTCATTGCCCACCAGAGGTTTTTGCGCTATAGTTTGACCTTGTCCGAGTAACAATTAGTTCGCGGATCCTTAGCTCAGCTGGCTAGAGCACTTCATTGACGTTGAAGGGGTCAGAGGTTCGAATCCTCTAGGATCCACCAAGATAAAAACCCCACGCTGTGGGGTTTTTATCTTGTGACGGGCGGGAGTGTGAGGATGGCGACCTAACCATTAGTTGACGCCCGATACCGCTTAAGGTGTTTATGGCTCTGGGAGTGCATTATCCGTGTTGTCATTGTAACAACATCCAAATATTTGGCCTCAAAATAACGTCCTGTAGGAATGGCAAATGACACGAATCGTACATAAAGGTTACGATTACCACCAATAAAGAGCACAAGCTCGGGGGTAGATATGGCGAGAAGTGGCCGCCAGATAACATTCATGCAGACGCTAGCGAGGCCAGTGCCGGTACGGCGCGGGGTCGATATCGTAATGCTCGACCGCGACGCCGAGGATAACATTACCCTCAAGTTCCTCTCGGGGCCGCGTCGCCTCAGCCGTGAGGTGCGCCTCGGGCCCGATCTGGCGGAGTCATTACTCTCCATGCTCAGCCTTGAACTAGATCCACCGTTCGAGTGAGCCTCTAGGCTAGATGAAGCAGCACTTTCCTGCTAAGATTTGTCCGTTACGGACAATTAGCTCAGCTCCGACGTTCCAGTCGGAGCCCCGACCGAAGCGTCGGGGTTGGTTAGGGACAATTAGCTCAGTTGGTTAGAGCGCTGCATTCACATTGCAGAGGTCACAGGTTCGAGTCCTGTATTGTCCACCAATAATAAGACCCCACGCCGGTGGGGTCTTATTATTGGTGGAGCTTGTATGACCCCAGCCGAATTACTTTATGTAAGGCGTATCGGACGTGGGTTTACTGAGTATGAGAGTGTGAACGTGCTGGCTTGCTAGCTCCCAGTTACTCCAATCCGCGACTGTGGCTCCGGGCCAGTAATTATACTCGAGGTCACAGCCGCTCTCGCTACCGCAGTTCCATTGGCCAAATGGTCTGTCTGGGGTGGAGAGGTCGAGCTGTGCCTGTTCGGTCGCGGTCGGCTGACGATGATCCTGACTTATCTGGACGAGCAGAGGGAGGTTTAGCGCGTCGATTTTTTTTGAGTAGATTGGCGTACGAGAAGCAAAATTAAGCTGTTTGGTCTGGGCAAATAGTGTCTCTGCCAGGCGGCGCATCTTGGCTTCATCAGCAAAGTAGCCTTCCGAGACTACGATCGCCTCGCCGCCGTTCGTGACCCCAAAGTTATACATACACAGCTCGGCCGTAGTTGTCTCGCAGCTAGGGAGGCTGATGCCAGCAGGTTCTCTCGGTATCTCGCCTTCGTTGATGTTAAGGCCAACATTATTTGCCCTGGCTGCTGCGATTTGCCGAGCTACTCTCTGTTCGAGCTGAGCTCGGCTGAGCGCTGGCCTGAGGTTCGACTGATAATAGGCGTAGCTAGCGGTTCCTGCGAGTGCGAGGCCGCTCATGAGAAAGGCCAGCATAGGCAGGGCGAAGCGAGATGTCGGTACAAGCCTCCCCCAGCGCCGCTTTTGGATATCTCGCATTACTCTGGTCGCCGCATCATCCCGCGGGGTGAGATTGGTGGCACTGGTTTTAATAAGGTTATCTAGTCGATCCATAGTGACTCCTCCAGTGAGTGTTTAAGGGCTTGTTTGGCTCGGTGCAGCCAGGTCTTGATGGTTCCGACCGGTACAGATAGCGTTGTCGCTATCTCATCGTATGATTGATCGTGCCAGTAGAAGAGGCTAATCACGGTTTGGTACTTGAGCGGCAGCAATGCAATCGCAGCACGCACCTGTGCCTCGGTCTGCTCAACGATGGTGGCCTTACCGGGGTCGTGGCCATCTGGCAGCTCGGGGATATCATCGAGGCGGATAGAGCGCTGCTTGCGGAGCGATTTAAGCGCCAAGTTTGTTCCTATCCGGTAGAGCCAGGTACTGAACCGGTATTCTGGGTTATAGCGCCGCAGAGCTTTAAAAGCCTGGATGAAGCTCTCTTGGGCTAGATCGTCAGCCAAACTCTCATCTCTAACCATCACATACAAGTGGTTGAACAGGCCACGATAGTAACGATTGACGAGGATCTCGAACGAGTCGATATCTCCCTTCAAGGTGGCTGAAATGGCGTATGAATCTTCCATGCTTGTACTACTTATACCCCTCAACCCTGGTTTTGTTTCAGTTTTTCGATGCTAAGGGATAGCTAGCTCGGTGGGGACGTTCCTCTTTTGTTGTAAACTAGAGCTATGGCAAACTCACCAGAACAGGGCGGCGAAGACCTCTTCGGCGATAGACCCGGACCAACTAATGAAGAGCTCCTAGCGGAGGCTCGCAGGAAGCCGTTCGACGCGGGGGAGAGCGCGAGACGGGCGGCCGAGGCTAAGCCCGATGAGCCATCCGATGTCGAGCCCACGGCTCATACTGATCTTGGTTATGCGGCCCGGCCACGAACGCCGGATCAGCTTAACGCCGATGATTATGAGGCCCGCCGCTCAAGGGGCGAGGAGGATCCGATGCATCCGTTTCCCGATCGTCTCACTGGGGTGGGGCGTCAGGTGGCGCAGGATGCCGAGCGCACGGGGGCCGGTAAGGCGGAGTTTGACACGCAGCGCTACGAGCAGGGCCATTTCGACCCGCTTGGTCGGAGGCCTGGACCTCCCGAGCAGCCGCATGTGCAGACGCCGGACGAGCTTGCCGCCGAGGACACATTGCGCGACGAACACCCTCAAGAGTAGGCGAGAGCCCCAGGAGTATTTCCGGGGCTAAAAAATGGTCTTGTAATTCTTATGCTTTTGTGCTATACTGAGCCGTAATATCAGCTAAAAACAAAAAGGTTCAAAAATGAGTCCAGATTCACAAGGTCCCGCCCCCGACCAGGCCGCGATCAAGGCCGCGGTAGATGCCTCCGGCGTCCTAGAATCGCCAGCGCCGCAGCCAGCGTCGCCCGGTTTGATAGACAGTGTTCCCGGTGTTGTCCGCGCCGAAGACGCTCCGCCAGCAGCGCCGCCGATCATCGATAGCATGCCAGGTCAGGAAGCCGCGGCGCCAGTCGTCGGGCCTTCGACCGACCGCGTCCCCGTGCCGATGACCCCTGAATTGCGGGCGAAGTTAGATGCTGCGCCGGCTCAAGCAGCGATGGCCGACGCCTTAGTTGACTCGGTAGTTCGAAGCGCCCAGGACGCGGGATCACCGATCGTCGGCGCACCGGCGACTGGTGAATTAATCACCGGCGTCCCCGATCACTTAAAGACCGAAGCTTCTCAGGCCCCCGAGTCCCCCAGCTCCACATAATTCTGTCCAGTTCGCTACAAAACCGGCTCCTCGCGGAGCCGGTTTTGTGTTAGTCTGAGGGAGTTAGAGAGCGATGACCGGGCCTCACCATCCTGCGAGCTCCACTACCGGCAGTGTCTACCGGGATCACGAGAGCTCTCGTCATCGAGAGAAGTTCGGTGGAACCGCCCGTAAGGGTCCGAACGCACAATTGTTTGTGCGTTTTTGTTATTTTAAGGAGAAATTATCATGGCCGAGAAGAATCAAGATCAGTTACACGCGATGCGCCATTCCCTGGCGCACATCATGGCGACCGCCATCCAGGAGCTTCACCCTAACACGAAGTTCGGAGTAGGCCCCGTGGTAGAGAATGGCTTCTACTACGATGTCGACGTTGAGCCCCGCCTGAGCGACGACGATCTGGTAAAGATCGAGGCCAAGATGCGTGAGGTGATCAAGGCCGATTACCCGTTTGAGCACTCGACCATGAAGCTCGAGGCGGCCGTGAAGTACTTCAAAGAGCAGGATCAGACGTACAAGGTCGAGCTGCTGGGTGATCTGAAGAAGCACGGTACCACACTGGCGAAAGAGATTGATCGGGAGCAATTGGGCGTTGATGACGCGGCCAAAGTGGAAGAAGTGGGCATCTACACCGACGGCCCCTTTACCGACCTCTGCCGCGGGCCGCACGTCAAAGCGGCCGGCGACATCAAAGCGTTTAAGCTGATGTCGATCGCCGGCGCTTACTGGCGCGGT